>JBJOKO010000060.1:0-10705 GCA_046046035.1 Bacteroidota bacterium
GGCCAATGGCGAACGAACATCATGCGCTAGGATGGACATGATTTGATCCCTGGCGTATAATGAGGATTTTAATTTGTCAAAGCTAGCATCCAATGTTTGTTGCTTCTCAACAAGCTTGTCTTGGATTTTTTCGTTAAGATTAATTATATACACTATTTCAATAACAAGAAAGATGAAAGTGCCGAAGACATTTGCTATGCGTTCGAATTCCATATTCACTGTGTTTTTTTCTGTTATCAGAATGCCTTCGAAATCAACAGATGCAGTCACAATGAGTCCGATAAAAGAAACAAGCGCCAATAAGGATCGCACGACTTTGTTTTTTCCTTGAAAAATCAAGTATGCGCCAATCGCGATTGGGAAGAAGAATAGGTAAACATCCACGTCACGATGACTAATCATCGCGATTAGAAAGACTATAGCATTGACGTGAAAGAAAGTCCAAAGTTGAGCTGCATAGTGATGTCCGCGCTTATTGATCCACCAACTTAATATTGCAGCAGGTACGACAAACGAAACGCATATTGCGTGTAGTTTAACGCCAAGAAGTAAATCTAGAATGATATATCCAATTCCAAATAGAGCAATGGGAAGAATCAATTTTTCATGAAGTTGTCGCCCCTTTTGCTCTAAAAGGCTTTCTGGTGAGTCATGAAATTTTTGCCAGTTGGACATTAGTTATCGAATGCGTTGTATCAAAGGTAGTCCAACATTCGGTTTGTATTCCTACTGAAAATGAATAAACTGATTTTGAGAGTTCTAGCTGGTTTTTGGCTTTAGGCTATAAGCTTTAGGCTGTAAGCTATAAGCTTTAGGTTGTAAGCTATTAGCTTTTAGTAATCAGTAATCAGTCACTTGTCACCAGTAACCAGTAACCAGTAACTAGTAACTAGTAACCAGTAACCAGTCGTTAGTCACTGGTTACTGGTCGTTGGTCACTGTGCTTCTATATTCTTCCCGCTATGATTTCGTCAACTACTAGGGGGTCGAGTAGAGTGGAGGTGTCGCCTAGAGAACTCAATTCTCCCTCTGCTACTTTTCTCAGAATTCTTCGCATGATTTTGCCACTTCTTGTTTTTGGCAAACCACTTACAAATTGAATCTTATCTGGTTTAGCGATTCGACCAATGTGCTCTACCACACTTTCAACAATTTCATCGCGCGTGTGGTTTGTTCCTTCTTCAATATTGTCTAGAATAACATAAGCATATATGCCTTGTCCTTTGATATCATGAGGGAAGCCTACAACAGCGCTTTCAATCACTTTTTTATTCTGATTGATGGCGTTCTCAATTTCAGCAGTTCCGAATCGGTGACCACTTACATTGATTACATCGTCGACACGACCAATGATTCTGAACATTCCATTGTCTTCTCTGCGCGCCCCATCTCCAGTGAAATATAAATCTTTGTATGTCGCGAAATAGTTGATTCTGCAGCGCTCGTGATCTCCATATGTTGTGCGTATCATCGATGGCCATGGGTGCTTGATGCAGAGGTATCCCTCGACGCCATTGCCTTCAATTTCTTTTCCTTCCGCATCAACGAGGATAGGTTGGATTCCTGGAAGTGGTAGTCCTGCATGTGCTGGTTTCAATTCTGAAATTCCTGCAAGACCTGAAATCATTATACCTCCTGTTTCGGTTTGCCACCATGTATCAACTACTGGACAGCGTCCTTTTCCAACGTGGGTATGATACCAATGCCACGCTTCTTCATTGATTGGTTCTCCAACTGATCCTAGAACTCTTAGTGAGTGAAGGCTATATGCTAAAACGTGGTCAACACCACTTGCCATCAACGAACGAATAGCTGTTGGTGCAGTGTAGAAAATATTCACGTTGTGCTTGTCAATCACTTGCCAGAATCTTCCTGGATCTGGATAAGTTGGAACTCCTTCAAACATCAATGATGTAGCGCCTTGTAGCAATGGTCCGTAAATGATATAACTATGACCCGTAATCCATCCAATATCTGCAGTACACCAGTAAATATCACTTTCTCTGTATTGAAATACATTGGCAAAAGAGTAGCCTGCGTATACCATGTAACCGCCACAAGTATGAACAACTCCTTTAGGTTTTCCCGTGCTTCCGCTAGTGTACAAAATGAATAGTTCATCTTCACTATCCATTTCTTCTGCAGCACACTGATCGGTGCAATGCATCAATTCATTATGATACCAAACATCACGACCTGTCATCATATTGACGGGCCAATTAAGACGATTTACAACAAGTACTTTTTGAACACTTGGACATGTTTCCAAAGCTTCGTCAACCACTGATTTTACAGGTATTTGTTTAGCCCCTCTGTTCAAACCATCTGAAGTAATGACATGAGTACATTCAGAATCGTTGATTCGGTCTGCAACACTGTTGGCACTGAAACCAGCGAATACAACAGAGTGTATTGCGCCAATGCGAGCGCATGCAAGAGTTGCGAATGCCAATTCCGGAATCATGGGGAGGTAGATGCACACACGATCTCCTTTTTTTACTCCCATGTTTTTAAGAATATTCGCCATGCGACAAACATGTGAATGAAGTTCGCGATAAGTAAATCGCAATGATGTTTCTTTCGGATCATTCGGCTCCCAAACAAGAGCAATTTTATTTCCTCGTTGTTCGAGATGACGATCAAGACAATTCTCTGTAATGTTGAGTTTTCCTCCGATAAACCATTTTACATTTGGTTCAGCAAAATTCCACTCGAGTGTTTTGTCCCATCTTCTTGTCCAATGGTAATGGCTAGCAATCTCTGCCCAAAATTCTTCAGGTTTTTCAACGCTCTTCGCGTAAACCTCATTGTATTCTTCGTTTGATGTAATTTGGAAGTTCATGTTTTTTTGTTGGCTATTGGTTGTTGGCTATTGGCTGTTGGCTTTTGGCTTTTAGCTTTTGGCTTTTAGCTGTTGGCTATTGGCTATTGGCTTTTGGTTTATTTTTTTTATTTTCAATATTGTAATTAGTATTCAGTAACTAGTAGTTTGTCACCAGTCACCAGTCACCAGTCACTAGTCACCAGTCACTAGTCACCGGTCACCAGTTTGAAGGCTAATCCGATTGATCTTCGTTTTAGTGCATCGTGTATTTCTACTAGGATTGCTGGATCATCTATTGTGGATGGAATAGTGTAATGTTCTCCATCTGTGATGTGTCGCATAATTCTTCTTAGAATTTTTCCGCTTCTTGTTTTTGGTAATCGTTTTACTAGAACAACATTTTTGAAACATGCAACAGCTCCAATGTTATCTCTAATCAATTGAACTAATTCTGTTTCCAATGTGCGTTCTGTTATATCAATTCCGTCCTTGATTACTACGAAAGCAAGGGGAATTTGACCACGGAGTTCGTCCGCCATTCCAATGACAGCGCACTCAGCAACGGCTTTGTGACCAGCTACCATTTCTTCCATTTCACCAGTAGAAAGTCTATGACCAGCAACGTTGATTACATCATCAATGCGTCCCATGATGTAAAGGAAGTTTTCTTCATCCAAGTAGCCACCATCACCTGTTAAATAATAGTCAGGGAAAGTGTCGAGGTAAGATGAAATAAAGCGCTGATCATCGTTGTATAGCGTAGGTAAGCAACCGGGAGGGAGTGGAAGTTTGATAGCGATAAACCCTTCCTGATTTGGAATGAGTTTTTCTCCACTTTCATTCAATATTTCTACTTGATAGCCGGGAACAGGTCTTCCAGCACTACCAGGCTTAATATGCGGTGTAGCAGTTGGACCGAATACAGGAGTTACAATTGGCCAACCTGTTTCTGTTTGCCACCAATGATCGATTACAGGAACTTTGAGCAAATTGCTCGCCCAGTAGTAAGTGGAAACATCACATCTTTCTCCTGCAAGGAAAAGCGTTCTCAAGGAACTCAAATCATATTTGCCTAGTAATGTTCCTTCATCGTCTTCTTTTTTAATAGCACGAATCGCTGTAGGGGCAGTGAACATCACGTTCACTTTATGTTCGCTAATTACTCTCCAGAAAGCAGATGCATCGGGAGTTTTAACAGGTTTTCCTTCGTAAAGAATAGTGGTGCAGCCATGCATAAGTGGACCGTAAACAATGTAAGAATGTCCTACAACCCAACCCACATCACTAGCGGCCCAGAATACTTCTCCCGGTTGAATGCCATAAATGTTATGCAAACTAAATTTTAGCGCAACGGCATGACCTCCATTGTCACGGAGAATACCTTTTGGTTTTCCTGTTGTTCCTGAGGTATAAAGTATATACAATGGATCGGTTGATCTTAGAGGCACGCAAGGAACAGGCTCAGCGTTAGAAATAAAATCATTGTAGTCGATATCTCTTCCAGCAATGAGTTCAGCTTTTAGCATTTCGCGTTGAACGATAACAACAGACTGTGGTTTGAAAATTGATTTTTCAATTGCATCATCCAATAGTGGTTTGTAAGCAATAATTTTTTCAATTTCAATTCCGCATGAAGCGCTGATAATCATTTTAGGTTTTGCATCATCAATTCGGATAGCGAGTTCGTGTGGAGCAAAACCTCCAAAGACAACGGAATGAACTGCCCCAATGCGAGCGCATGCGAGCATTGCGAACACAGCTTCTGGAATCATCGGCATATAGATGACTACGCGATCACCTTTTACCACGCCCTCGCCAGACATTGCACCAGCGAATTTTGCTACGTGTTCTCGTATATCGTGGTAGGTGTATTTTTTCTTTAATCCCGTAACAGGAGAATCGTAGATTAAAGCAATTCGATCCCCATTTCCTTGTTCGATGTGTTGGTCAATGGCTAGGTAACAAGTGTTGATCTCACCATCTTCAAACCAGCGGTAAAAGCCGCGTTTGGTTTGAGAAAGAATTTTTGATGGGGCTTTAAACCAGTTAATTCTAGCTGCCTGCTCCGCCCAAAACGTTTCTGGTGTTTTGGTGCTTTTTTGATAATAATCAAGATAAGTGCTCATGGCTGAATGTGTTAATGCGGTTACAACAATTCTTCAACTTTTTGCATCAGGTTTCTGGTGCTGAAAGGTTTTGTCATGTAGGCATCGGCTCCCAAATCGAGACCATATTTGACGTCACTTTCTTTGCTTTTCGCGGAGAGGAAAATCACTTTGCAGTTTTGGTGTTCTGCTGAGTTTTTTATGTGTTTGCATATTTGATAACCATCAACATCGGGCATCATGATATCGAGTAGTACTAAGTCTGGTTGATGTTTGCCAAGAAGATCGAGAGCTTCAGTGCCATTTCTGGCGATGAATACTACGTGACCACCGCGGCGCATCAAAAAATCCAACGACAACAAGATGTTCGGTTCGTCGTCCACTATCAGTATTTTACCTTGTTTTTTCATCCGTCCCTCCCTTTATTAGATATCTGTGTTCTCTTCTTTCAAAATTGTATCGAGTTGCATTGGAAACGAGAAACTGAATTTCGCACCCATGTTTACTTCGCTTGATACATCTATATTTCCTCGATGTAGGTCTAGTATTTTATTGCAAATAGCCAATCCTAATCCAGTGCCTTTTGGCTTTCTCATCAATTGATTTTTTGCTTGGAAGAATTTCTCGAAAATCATTTGCTGATATTCTGCAGGAATACCTTTTCCATTGTCCTCAACTTCGAAATGAATCATTCCATTTTTTTCAAATGAGCGGATTATGATTTTCCCTGTTTCATTCTCAATGAACTTCAGCGCATTGGAAATGAGGTTAAGAAAAACCTGCATCATTTTGTCACTATCGCATATAATCTGCCTTTCAGGATTCTCTATTTCTTTGATAATAGCAATGTTTTTTTCTTTGATCAATTGATCCATTGCTTCAATGGAATCGTCTATGAGCTGAGCGGCAGTGACTTTAACCAAGGTTAGTTTTTGTCTTCCTGATTCGTAACGTTCCAAATCGAGGACTTGTGAAATCAAACGACTCAAGCGCTCTGTTTCTTTAATTACAATGCTCAAGTAATGTTGTCGATCAACATCTTCTAAGTCTTGATTGTCATATAGAATCTCAGAAAATGCACGGATTGAGGTTATCGGAGTTCTAAGCTCATGTGTAACGGTGGAAAGAAAATCATCTTTCAATTGATCATTTTCTTTGAGTCGATTATTCGCATCTGCTAGTTCCTCTAGGGCTAATCTCAACTCAGTAGATTTTCTAGTTAATTCTCTATTTGAAGAAAGAATCTGTTGTGATTCTTTTAAGATGTTTACGACCTCATCAAGTTTGATTTCTTCTTCAGCTACAATAGAAGAGATCATGATTCGCGCGGAAGCTGAACCTATCACACCACCGAGCAAACGTTCGGCATAGGCGATGATACGATAGTCAACCGGTTGTGAAGCATCGGATATATCGATATCATGTTTTTTCGCAAAAAGTCGAATGACTTGTTTCGTTCTTTCAACCCCGAAAAATTGAGAAAGCATTGTTTCCAAATCGGGTAAAGATGCTTTTCCTTTAAGAACCACTGTACTTTCATAAACAGCAGAGTATTTGAAAATGTCCACGAATACTTCGCTTTGATTTTTTTCAATAACGGTTTGAGTTGTATTCAATGAAACAGTGATGTAGCAAACGATATTGAAGAACATGCTCCAGAACATAGCATGTGAAATTGGACTAAATCCTTCTAGTCCGAATAGGGCAGAAGGCTTAAGGAAAGTTAGTCCAAAAGGACCATTATCTAGAAAAGCCTGACCCGCTTCATTATTGCTGATTAGCGATGGGATAACGAGCGTATAGGTCCAGATGGCGAAGCCGACTAATATTGCGGTTACTGCGCCTGCTTTGGTTCCTTTTTTCCAGAATATTCCACCAAGCATTGCTGGTGCAAATTGTGCAACGGATACAAATGAGATCAATCCAATCGAAACTAGCGAATAGTATTGATTTAGTCTGTGGTAATAGAAATAGGCGAGGAGTAGAATCAGGATAATAGATAGACGACGGCTCCAAATACTGATGCCGCTTAAGTTTTTCGCGAAGCGGTCTTTTAGTTTGTCGCTTCCAACAATTAGTGGAATTAATAAGTTGTTCGAAAACATGGTGCTTAACGCCATTGTTTCAACAATAATCATAGACGTTGCAGCTGAAATACCACCTATGAAAATGATCAACGCTAGCAGGTGATTATCAAAATGCAATGGAATATTCAATAAGTAATAATCTGCATTCGCATTTGTTCCTTGGAATAATAATAATCCTCCAATAGCAACAGGAATCACAAATAGGTTGATCAAAAAGAGATAACCAGGGAAGACCCACATAGCAGTGCGTATGTGATTTTCATTTGTGTTTTCTACAACTGAAACTTGAAATTGACGAGGCAGTAAAGTGAATGCTAAAGCACTAAGAATTGTAATCCAAAACCATTCTCTATAACCTGTGCTCTGTGGCATTGTCATCAGATTCTTGGTTGTTTCATTATTCATGGCTTGTGAGAAAATATCTCCGAAACCATTGAAAACACCATAGGTTAGGAATATCCCGATGATCAGAAAAGCCACAAGTTTTACGACCGATTCAAAGGCAATCGCTGCCATGATTCCTTCGTGTCTTTCTGTAGTTTGAATTTTACGCGCACCAAAGAGTAATGTGAATATGGCCATTATACCAACCACGTAGAGTGAAGTGTCTTGTAAAAGATTGGGTGAAGACGAATTGGTAAGTTGGCCTTGTGTAATAATTTCAAAGCTTTCACTAATGGCTTTTAATTGTAGCGCGATATATGGGATAATGCCTACGAAGCACACGAGGGTAACAATACTTCCAAGAGAAATATTCTTGCCATAGCGTGAAGAGATGAAATCCGCAATAGTTGTGATTCGCTGAACTGTGCTGATACGAATTATTTTTCTGAGAATAACCCACCATAGCGGAGCCATAAGTGTTGGTCCAATATATACGGCAAGAAAATCAAGTCCATCACGAGAAGCTTTACCGACGCTGCCGTAATAGGTCCAAGCTGTGCAATACACTCCCATTGAAAGCGAATAAATCCATGCGTTCATCGCAGATTTTGGATTACCCGTTTTCTTCTGTGCTCTGAATGCTACAAAGAACAGAATGCCGAGATAGGCAATAGATGATATGACAACTAACCAGGGATTCATGATGGGTTGCGTCGTGATAATCTATAGAGAATAATAATTAGCACGAGCCAAACTAGAAATACGTAAAAGTATAAGAGCGGAAAACCAAACAAAAGGATTGGCTTATTGACCGTCTCGAGAATTGGGATGTTCAGTAGAACAGCCGCCGCGATGGCCAATGCAATCAACTTCTGTTTGGAATTCCGCTCTTTCATATAACGATATTAATCTTCCATGTCGTATGCTCCTTTAAGGGAGTAGAATCCGAAGATCATAAGTCCGATAGCGATCGGTACAAAGATTCCGATGATGATTCCCCATTGAAGCATATCGTTTGATGTGCTGGTAGGAAGCGCATTCTTTTTTATCGCTTCGTAAACTAAAAACCCAAGCACTGCTGGTCCCATAAGAAACCAAACAATTCCTAATATTCTTTTTATTGCGTTCATGATTTTCTAGTGTTTGTGAATGTAATCATTTTCGTCGTCTCTCACGTTTTTGTCAACCTTATTTGTAAGGTAAAGAGCACCGATTATTAGACAGACAGAAGCTACTATGATTGGATACCATAATCCCGCCAGCGGACTTCCTGTTGGATTTTCAGGTGATTTTGTGTACTCAATGATCAGCGTACTGATAAATGGCACAAGTCCACCGAACACCCCATTACCAATGTGGTATGGAAGCGACATACTGGTGTAACGAATTCGTGTTGGGAACAACTCCACAAGGAATGCAGCGATAGGACCGTACACCATTGTTACAAATAGAATCTGAACAAAAATCAAGAAGATGAATGTCCAATAGTTGCTATCTCCAACTGTCTTTTCAATTTTAATAGCTGGTTTGATTGCTGTCTTTCCAGTGGCAACATACATGGTGTCTGTTTTCACTTCTTTGAACATTGCACCGTCTTCGAAATGCTTAACAGTAGTTGTTTTAACAAGTGAATCAGCTGCATTAGGAATCAGTGTAGCAATGCGCTCAACAGAACGTTGGTCAACGATTTCAACCTTATTCTTTTCAGTTGTAATATCTATGAAGTGTTGGTAGATTGGGCGGTAGCAGAAGATACCGAGCAACATACCCGCCATCATGATCCACTTGCGTCCGATTTTATCACTTAGAGCTCCGAACACAACAAAGAATGGAGTAGCGAATGCGATGGCCCAAAGGAGGATTGTTCTTGATTGAGCGAATTCAATTTTACAAACGTTTTCAATGAATGATTGCGCGTAGAATTGACCAGTATACCAGATTACACCCTGTCCCATTACTGCTCCGAATAGAGCAAGCAATACCATTTTCAAATTGTCTCTTTTTGTAAAGCTTTCTTTCAAAGGATTTACGGAAGTTTTTCCTTCTGCCTTCAACTTAGAGAATAGGGGAGACTCGTTCATTTTGAGTCGGATGTAAATCGAAAGAATTACAAGCAATGAAGAAACTAAGAATGGAATTCTCCAACCCCAATCATTGAACTTCTCTACGCCCATTGAAGAACGAGTGAACAGGATAACACCAAGAGATACAAATAGTCCTAGTGTTGCAGTTGTTTGAATCCAGCTGGTGTAGAATCCTCTTTTGTGTGCTGGTGAGTGTTCTGCAACATAGGTTGCAGCACCACCATATTCACCACCAAGAGCAAGACCTTGGATTAGACGAAGCAACAATACAAGAAGCGGAGCGGCTACTCCAATGCTCTTGTAGTTTGGAATAAGACCGATGGCGAACGTAGAACCTCCCATCAAAACTAGAGTAAGTAGGAATGTGTATTTACGTCCAACGATATCTCCAAGACGACCGAATACCAAGGCGCCGAAAGGTCGAACGATAAAGCCCGCAGCAAAGATTGCTAGAGTAGAAAGAAGTGCTGCAGAACCTTTGTCTTCCGGGAAGAACTGTGCTGCAATAATAGTGGCCAAGCTACCAAAAATGTAGAAGTCGTACCACTCGATAAGAGTTCCCACGCTCGAGGCTGTGATGACACTCCATATCCCTTTGGAATATTTTGCTTCTGATGACATAGTATTAGTATTAAATGTTTTTACAAATAGATTTGGAACTGCACTGTGATTTCAGGCTTATAATTCACACTGAAATTAGCAGTGTTCAACTGACTGAAATCTGGACGGTGACGGTAGTTCAAAGTGATTTTCGAATGATGGCCTTCAAGTAAGAAGTTCGCTCCTGCATCAACAACGTTAACGTTGTGTTTGTCGCCTTCTGCATCTTTAAGACCGTCGAAAGTTGACATTGTATAAGCTGCGTAAGGTTGCAATCTGAATTTGCTTGAAAGACCTTTTGGAAGTAGGTAACCTACTTCTGCAAAAAGAGTGTTGCCAGATCCAATCATTGGAATTGCATTTCCTCTGTAAGAACTTGTTACAGCACTTCCTGCTGTAATTCCAGAAGCATTACCTGACGCTGGATTCATAATACCAATGGCACGCACGAAGTTTGGACCAAAGTCATTTATATAATCCACTACATAAGCTGTAAGAGCTGTTCCTTTGTCTTTGTTTAAAGGAAGATCGAGGAACACATCCACTGCAAATAGATTTTGATCATGGAATTTCAACGAGTCTGTTCCAGTCCATTCCGTTTTCTTTGTCCACATTGCTTCT
>JBJOKO010000061.1:0-10694 GCA_046046035.1 Bacteroidota bacterium
GAGGTAGTCGATGTTGTCTGCTTTGCGGTAGTTACGACGGTCGATGTTCTCTTCCACGTTAACGTCACGCATACGCATATCACCTGCAGTGTTTTCGATATAATCAGCGATACCATCACGAAGGTCTGGAGCGATTGGTGAATCCGAGTTGGTTACCAAGTCCATTACTTCTTGCATCAAAGCTTGCGCTTCGTCGATTTTACGCTCTTTCTCTTTTTCTTTAGCTTGTTCGATCTTTTGAAGACCTTGATCGATAAGAGTCATATCTGCTTCAGTCAACTTAGGACCAGCTTGTGTTTGGTATTCAGTCAAGAATTTAGATACACCTTCGATGTCATATACGTTGTAATCGTATTTATCAGCTACAGTACCATCAGAGTTAAGAACCTTAGTTTGGTAAACGTTACCACGGAAAGGACGGAACTCAGATTTATCTTCTGGAGAAAGAGGACGATAAACGTCCATAACCCACTCAGAAACGTTACCTGACATGTTGTACAATCCGTAGTCGTTAGGTGGGTAAGCATATACTTGTGCTGTGATCTCCGCAGCATCATTCAAGTAACCTGCAACCCCCATATAGTCACCCGATCCACGAACGAAGTTAGAGCGGATTGTTCCGAAGAACTTACCACCGTTGTCGTCGTTACGTACATAGTGACCGTTCCATGGATAAGTACGGCGGTCAGTGATCAATTCTTGGTAAGAGTTACCGATTAGACCGATTGCAGCGTATTCCCATTCTGCTTCAGTAGGCAGGCGGTAACGTGGCAATAGTACGCCATCTTCGATACGTACGTTACGGAATTCAGAAGCTGCTTTTGGGCTAAGGTCAACCACACCGTCTGCTGCTTTTTCACCTTCGTATTGACCGTTTAGGTAAGCATCAGTAGTAAAGTGGTCACCATCTGATTGAGTTTGTGGGTTAGCCACCAAAAGACCTTCACGGATAAGGATCAACTCGTTTACACGGTCAGATCTCCAAGCGCAATAGTCATTTGATTGAAGCCAGTTAACACCAACTACAGGGTAGTCGCTGTAAGCAGGGTGACGAAGATAAAGTTCAACAAGTGGCTCGTTGTACTCCATTTTCTCACGCCATACCAAAGTATCTGGCAAAGCTTTATTGATAATCTCTGGGTAAGAATCACCGTACACCATTTGTAACCAGTGTAGGTAATCTCTCCAATATTGGTTAGTTACTTCCACTTCATCCATATAGAATGAAGATACAGTAACACGACGAGGGATATTATCCCAAGTGAAATTCATATCATCTTCAACGCGGCCCATAGTGAAGGTACCACCCTCAACTAATACGAGACCCGGACCTGTCTCTTGCTCGATGTATTCTGGTCTTTCATAACCGCCGGTCTTGGGATCATTATAATTCCAACCGGTAGCGCCAGAGCTAGACTTTTCGCAAGAGCTCAAAAATGCAGCGGCTCCGAAGAGAGCGACAACTGTCAATTTATTTGCTATCCATTTCATGATTTCCTGATTTTCCTAATTTGTATGCTGGTCTAAAACGTTGTTCGATAACTAGAAAGATGGGCAAGCTATTGTGCGGAACTTCGGTTTTTTCTTTTTACAATCGAAATTGATTGTCAAAGAAACCTCGTGAGAACCACCTGTAGCAGGTGTAAGCTCAGATACAGTTACGTCGTAGCTATATCCGAAACGAATCACATCTGTCTGAATTCCCAAAGTAGTGATGAATGCATCACGGTATGATTCACCGAAGAGCAATCCGCGGAACCAAACACCGGCAACGATAGGACCTTTGGTCACATACATACCGAGGTTAAGCTGTTGGAATTCTCCCTGTCTTCTGTAAAGCACGTTTGGGGAAAGTGTTGCTTCTGCATCACGGCGCTTCTTCTGAATCGGAATAACAGCACCTGCGTGAGCAGTAAATTTCATTGGAAGGCGGCTTGTACCCACGATCAACGATTCGTTAGGCTCGTTGAGGTGATGCACTGCAAATCCACCATATATAACATCGCTGAAACCAAGGATACCAGCAGAGAAGTCCACGTTTTTCACGGTACCACCTCTTGGAATATCCTGTGTCTCATAAATGAAGCCCTTTCTTGAGTCGATCATATCGCCAAAAGTAAGTTTGCTCCAGTCAAGCGACTTCTGGAAATACGTTGCTTGGAAACCCGCTTTGATAGAAAACTTACGGGTAATTGGTTGCTGATATGAATAGATACCACTGAAGGTAGTCGTATTCAATGTGCTCTGTGCAGCACGGTCATTCACAACGAGAAGACCCAATCCACCTTGGATTGTTTCAACGTGTTGATCATAACTTGCGCTTGTTGTTACAAATGAACCCGATAGCGAAGGCCATTGATTGCGGTAGTTCATCACCATACGAGGGCAACGAGCAGTACCAGCAAATGCCGGGTTTAAGTACAGCGGATTGGCATAGAACTGAGTGAACTCAGGATCTTGAGCCAACACCTGAGTAGAGACGGTGATAGCAGCGAAAAGACAGAATAAACTTTTTTTCATTCTCACGATTTTTACTTGGGGTAAAAAATGAATTAGCAATATTACAACATTTTTGTCCACAAAAAATTTTTTAGGACCTACAATATCAAGACTCGTATTAAGTTAGTGCCGTTGCTTTATCCCTTTGAATTGTCATGATTAAATCACTTTATTGCCTCCTTCTCACAGTAATTCCAGCTCTTTCTTTCGCTCAAAACTCATTGACTATCAATGGTGTAATCTCGTGGAAAGACCTACTCACCCAAGCCGAGTCTGCTGGTGATGAGTTGTTTTTCGCACAAGAATATCTCTCAGAAAATGCGGACCAAACCCCATTTTTCGTCGACCAAAAGGTTTTAAAAAAGTACGTCACGGTCAATGGATACCGATTTTCGGCCCAAGAGGTTACAAATTGCCCCGAAAATCTTTTATCCGAAGAAATAAAAAGAAAACTTTCTGACGACTGGCAAGTTACCACCGATGTATTCAAAGGCGACGACCGTTTTTATCTAGTAGTCAAAGTCCTACCTCTTCGCATCCGCAATGGATCTATTGAACGACTCACATCCTTTGCCATCGACGTTGATACACAAGATGCTACCTTCGCAAATAACAGAACCCTCTCATTTGCAGATCATTCCGTACTTTCTCAAGGTACTTGGTACAAAGTTGCAATCGCTCGTGACGGCGTTTACCGCATTGATAAAAATCTTTTAACCTCACTTGGGGTGAATGTGGACGAACTTGATCCAACTGCCATAAATATTTATGGAAATGGCGGAACCCTTTTACCAGAAGAAAATAGCCTTTTCAGATACGACGACCTTCAAAAGAACGCCATATACATTGAGGGTGAACAAGATGGCTCTTTCAACAACAACGATTATATTCTTTTTTATGGAAAAGGAGCGGATTCTTGGAATCTTGCGGGTTCTGGTTCAAACCAAACATGGCAACATGAAAAACATTTCTACTCCGATTCAGCCTATTATTTTATAAGAGTAGACGATACTGATCCTCTTCGCATAGCAACACAAACAGCACCTTCTGAAGCGGCTACACAAACAGCCACAAGCTTTCAAGATTTTCAATTCATCGAAAACGACCTGTACAACATCAATAAATCAGGTCGCGAATTCTTTGGAGATGCTTTCGAAGTAAACACTTCAGCGAATTACACTTTCTCTTTCCCAAATATGACCACCGACCCAGCAAGGTTTGATTATTCAGTGGCCGTGCGATCAATTGGAGGAGCGAGTAATTTCACATTCAATGTGGGCGGTTCGCCAATTTCTACACTTACAAGCCCAGTCAGTGATAACACCACCAGTGCCGTTGCTGACCTAGAAGAAGCAGGAATGACCTTTACCCCATCCGGCACAGCGGTAACCGTAGGAGTAAATTTCCAAAAATTC
Organism: Bacteroidota bacterium; assembly: GCA_046046035.1. Lineage (GTDB taxonomy): Bacteria > Bacteroidota > Bacteroidia > Flavobacteriales_D > Sanyastnellaceae > JAIXWP01. The sequence goes on from JBJOKO010000061.1 coordinate 3,915, forward strand.
AATTCAGAATCGCAAGGTTGGATCGACTACCTGCGAGTTAGCGTAATTCGCAACTTGAGCATGTCGGGGAATCAAATGAGATTTAGAGACGCTCGAATTGTTTCGCCAGGATCAATCACCGAGTTTCAAATGGCCGCAGCAAATAACGTGGCTACGATTTGGGATGTGACAAACCCTATTCAACCAGAAAAAATAACCTTCACCCCTGGCGCAAACATTTCATGGAAAAGCGAAACATCTGTTCTTCGTGAATTTATTGCTTTCGCAAATGCAGGATATTTAACTCCAGTGGCAAGAGGTCCAGTATCCAATCAAGATCTTCATGCGCTGTCAGACATTGACTATGTAATTGTAACCGCACCCGGTCATTCAACCTACGCGCAGCAACTCGCAGAAATCCATGTTGCAGAAGGTTGGTCAACACTTGTGGTAACACCTGAACAAGTTTTCAATGAGTTCTCAAGCGGAAATCCGGATGTCACTGCCATTAGAACATTGATGAAAATGTTTTACGACCGTGCAGCAGGTGATTACGAATTGGCTCCGAAAGAATTGTTACTCTTTGGTGATGGTACTTATCTCGAAAACAAAGGTTTGAAATCACAACAAGGATACAATGTGATGGTTTTCGAGAGCAACAACAGTATTTCTCCATTGAGTTCCTATGTAAGCGATGACTACTTCGTTTATTTGGATGACAATGAAAACGGCGCAGCAACAAATAAATTAGATTGTGGTGTTGGTCGTATTCCAGCTTCGGATGCATCTGAGGCAGAAGCCTATTTGAACAAATTGAAAATTTACGTTGCGGAAAATTCTAGTCCTACTGGCGATGCATATTGCGTTGGTGACGCTACTGAATCTCCTTACGGACAGTGGCGCAACATCCTCACATTTGTTTCCGATGACCAAGACGGTGATGGTTTAGCATTCGAACAAATTCACCTTGAAACATCTGATGACATGGCTGACTCCGTGGCCAAATATCATCCATCATTTGATTTAGTAAAGCTTTATATGGATGCCTTTAAACAAACCGTTACTCCTGGAGGAGAGCGTTACAACGAAGGTTCAGAAGCAATCAAACAACGTGTACAAAACGGATCTCTATTGGTGACTTACATCGGTCACGGTGGTCACAAAGGATTTGCGCACGAAAGAATTCTAACGATACCCACCATCAGCGGATGGACTAACTTGAGTAAACTACCTGTATTCCTAACAGCTACATGCGAGCTTGCACGCTTTGATGATCCTGGAGAAAACACCGCGGGAGAAATACTAGTGATGAATCCAAATGGTGGAGCCATCGCCATGTTGACTACCACTCGAATTGTAACCTCTGGAGCAAATAGAGAACTTGATGAAGCCTTTTTTGCTGTTGCATTCGAGAACGAAACAATCAGTGATTTGACTTTAGGAAAAATCAATATGCTTACTAAAAATGGTGTTGGCTTATCGAATTCGAGCAAACCCAATTTCAGTTTGCTTGGCGACCCCGCTTTGAGATTGAGCTATCCTCAAAAAAATGTCTACACCACACACATCAACGAAATCGAGATTGCAAGTTTTGTAGACACCTTAAAAGCTCTTCAAGAAGTAGTGTTCACTGGTTATGTTGGCGATAACGAAGGAAATAAACTTACAGATTTCAATGGTTTTGTTTATCCAACTGTATTCGACAAAAAAACACAGTTGCAAACACAAAACAATGACGATGGCGCTGTACAAGAGTATTCGGTTTACAATCGCTATTTGTACAAAGGAAAGGCAAGTGTTACAGGTGGTGACTTCAATTTCAGATTCGTTATTCCCTACGACATCAACTACACTGTAGACTCTGCTCGAGTAAGCTATTACGCTGTTGCCGGAAATGTAGATGCCCATGGCTACAACGAAGACTTCTTGATTGGCAGCGCTCTTTCAGGTGCACAACTCAATACCGTAGGTCCCGAAATTGAATTATACCTAAATGATAGCACGTTCATAAGCGGAGGTGTTTCCGATACGCAGCCTATTCTATTGGCGAAATTGAAAGATGAGAACGGGATTAATACTGTAGGAAATGGAATTGGCCACGATTTGATTGCAGTCTTGGATGAAGACACACAAAACCCAATTCGATTAAATGACTATTACTCTGCAAATCTTGATACATATACTAGCGGAGAGATTCGTTTTCAAATGAGCACGATTGCGGAAGGTCAGCATACTTTGAGATTAAAAGCGTGGGACATTCACAATAATTCTTCTGAAAAAACCATTGAGTTTGTTGTGGCGAATGATGCTGGAGTAGCACTTAGCCATGTGTTGAATTATCCGAATCCATTTACCACACACACCGAATTTTTCTTTGAACACAACCAACCTTGTGAGTCTTTGGAAGTACGAATCCAAATATTTACAGTTGGCGGTAAGCTTGTGAAAACAATCAACCAGAATGTAAACCAAGCAGGCTTCAGAAGTGAAGGCATTCCTTGGGATGGAACAGACGATTTTGGAGATCGTATTGGCAAGGGGGTTTACGTCTACAAGTTAGAAGTTCGTAATCCAACTGGACAGCGCGGTGAACAAATCGAGAAATTAGTGATTTTGAAATAAATAACCTTATTGGGCGCATTACGTATATTTGCCCTCCCTGTAACAAAGGCACAAAATGTATAAATCGTTTTTAGTATCTGCCGGCTTGCTATTCTTGACCGGTCTAAGCACACAAGCTCAATTGAACACTCAAACTGAGCGTGCACAACAAGTGCAGTTGAATACAATTACAACTGCAGTTCCTTTCCTTATGATTGCGCCTGACTCTCGTTCAGGAGCACTAGGAGATGCTGGCGTTGCCTTGAGTCCAGATGCAAATTCAGTACACTGGAACCCATCAAAATTGGCATTTGTAAAAGAAGATCTTGAATTTAGTTTTTCTTATTCTCCATGGCTTCGCGCCTTGGTGAACGATATGAATCTTGGGTATTTGACTTTTGCAAAAAAGTTGAGCAAAACTCAAGGTATTGGTGGTTCACTTCGCTACTTTACTCTTGGTAAAATTTCATTTACCGACGAAACCGGTGCTGCAATCCGTGACTTCAAACCAGCGGAATATGCTTTGGACGTAAGCTTCGGACAAAAACTCTCTGAAAGATTCAGTGGCGGTATTGCTGCTCGATTTGTAAATTCTAACCTCACAGGTGGAACAAGTGTCGGTGGTGCTGATAGTAAGCCTGGTCGCTCATTCGCTGTCGACGTTTCGGGTTTCTATACCAACGATGACATGAAAATCGGAGACTTTCCTACGACATTGAATTTTGGTTTCAACATTTCAAATATTGGTGCTAAGATGAGATATACCAATACAGACCAATACGATTTCATTCCTACGAATTTGAAATTTGGTTCTTCGATCTCATTAGCCCTTGATGAATACAATGATCTTGGATTCACTGTTGACTTCAACAAACTACTCGTGCCAACTCCTGCTATTTATGATAATGACGGTTTGTTGCTCGCAGGAAAAAGTGCTGACGTTGGAACAGCTCAAGGAATGATTCAATCATTCTCTGACGCTCCAGGTGTTTACAATCCTGAAACAGGAGAAGTAGAATCTGGAAGTGTATTCAAAGAAGAACTTCGTGAAGTAAACATTGGTGGTGGATTGGAATATTGGTACGACCAACAATTCGCTTTCCGCAGTGGTTATTTCTATGAGCACTACACAAAAGGAAATCGTCAATACATCACTCTTGGTGCTGGATTGAAATACCAAGTATTGACAATTGACATGTCTTACTTGATCAGCACTACTCAAAACAACCCATTGGCAAACACACTTCGCTTTACTCTTCGTTTCACTTTGGACGATGATGCTAAATCGGATGAAGACGCGAATACAGCAGAATAAACTGAATGGAAATTCGCGTAGGTTTCGGTTACGATGTACACCAACTTGTTGAAGGCAGAGAACTTTGGCTTGGAGGCGTGCTTATACCCCACGAAAAAGGTGCATTAGGCCATAGTGATGCAGATGTATTACTTCATGCAATTTGCGATGCCATTTTGGGCGCTGCAGCGCTTGGAGATATTGGTCAACACTTTCCTGATACATCCTCAGAATTCAAGGGCATTGACTCTAAGATTCTTTTGAAAAAAACATGTGAACTCCTTCGCGAAAAAGGCTGGGAGATTTCAAATATTGACAGCACACTTTGTCTCGAAAGACCTAAAGTGATGAAGTATTCCGCACAAATGAAAGCCGCCATTGCTATGGCGGCTGACATTAAGGAAGATCAAATATCTATTAAAGCGACTACTAGCGAAACTATGGGCTATGTAGGCCGAGAAGAAGGTGTCAATGCATACGCTGTTGCATTGATCACCCGCTAAATTTCTTTTTAATTATTGAATCCTGAAGAAAACGACTCGTCAATTTGACCTGGTTGTTCGTCTTCATAGAAGTAGATTTTCAACATTACTGTATCACGAAGGAAATCGATTTTTCCTACCTCTACTCTATTCACTTTAATTCCAGTTCTCTTTTGAAGATCTGCAATCAACTCTGGTCTTCTACCAAGTTGAATCAACTCGATGTTCTCATAAAGCACCAGCTTTTGCGATTCGTGACGAAGCAACCACACTTTCTCAAGTCCATAAGTAGCACCGATAATCACGAAGTTGGCGAATGATAATTCAACCAATGAAATCTTCTTATTGATCAATGCATTCATCACTGACATTCCAATGATGATGAATAAATAAGTCATCTCTTTAATCGGAATTGCATCTGTGCGGTATCTAATGATGCCGAATACAGCAAACAATCCCAGAGCAAATCCCATTTCTAGTTTCACACTTTCTAGCAAGAAACACATTAGGAAAATTGAAATAGAAAATAGAAAGTAGGTGAATAGAAAATCCTTTCTTTTTGCAATTGGATAGTAGATTACTCTTACTAAAAGAAAAATAAATCCAACGTGCAGGGCTAAGCGAATTACCAAGCCAACAAGGTCTTCCCAGTTGACAACCTTTACACCACCAAGCGGATTGAATTTCTCTTCCGAGTCCCTAACATTATCAATTACACTGGAGAGAGTGTCTTGAATTTGCAAATCCCATAGGGACGATAAGTTATGCAGCAATTCCATCATTTTCTATCTTCTTTATTTTTAAAAGCTTTGACTTAAAATTATTTGACTTCGTATCTGGATATAGCAGCGCTACTCCAAGACAATATTTACTAATACTTTCAGCCCTTATCATGCGGCGTTTTACTTCCTGCATAAATGGAGATCTCCTATTTTGTTTCTCTTGCTTTACCTCACAAATTACCAAGCCCTTCATTTGTGTTTCTGTCTCTCCATATTTGAATGACAAATCACAATCAATAGTCAAACGCTCTGGCAAATCTTGATTAACAAGGGTAATGCGCTTGAAGCTATTCCAAAGCTTCGGAACAAGCTCAAGGCCTAAATGGGTCTCCCCTTCAATAAAATCTTTTTCTGTATCAATCAAAAACTCTTCGATTGATGGGAGCTTTGTTCGATCCTTGATCGTTCTGTCTTTGTTTGATTTGAATTTAACTTCAAGAAAATTCAAATTACTTTCAACGTAAGATCTCTTTCTGATTTTGTATCTATTCTTCTTTCCACTATGGTGCCTGCGATAAAAAAGAAAATCAGGAGTATCGTAGTAAAGCGTCTCATATCCGCTTTGGCGAAGACCATTCACTTCCAAAACGCGATACGAGTCTGGTAAAGTTTTTAGAATAGAAATTAGGACAGACATACTAGTCATAAACTTAGTATCTGTCCTATTCATCAATTCAACACCGTCCATCTCCTTTAAAGAGATAGGCGCGAAAGACTGTAATATATTTGAAAGTTCGCTCACAGGTTTCAACAAATGTAACGTCAATGTTACTAAACACAAATGTGACTCAATAAATTTACTTAGGTTTAGCCCAATGAAAAAATTTTCTCAAACATGTGAATGGGTAGCTTTCCAACAGAAAAGTGATTTACCTGAAAATGAACAAGCCCTTCTACAACGTGCTCACGAGGCTCGTTCTAGGGCTTATGCTCCATACAGTAGGTTCTCAGTCGGTGCCGCCCTCATACTAGAAGACGGGACAATTATCGAAGGAAATAATCAGGAGAATGCTGCTTACCCAAGTGGACTTTGCGCTGAAAGGGTCGCCATTTTCTGGACAGGTGCAAATCATCCAGGTAAAAAAATAGTAGCTATGGCGATTACCGCTTCATCTGATTTGTTTACTTCAGAGCATCCAATTGCTCCATGTGGCGCTTGCAGACAGGCCATGCTAGAATACGAGTTGAATCAAAAAGAATCTATCCAACTCATCATGCAAGGCGGTGATGGCGATATTATTAGAATGGATGGAGTAAAAAATCTTTTACCTATTTACTTCCATGAAGACGGATTGAAGAAATAAAATTAGAACCTCCAATTGACCATCAACATGAGCACTTGGTTGTAGTTTCCGTATTCGTAATAACTTCCTTTGTTAACTACCACAGGCGCAGGTCTAGTGGGAATAATACTTGTTGCTCCGCGCAATTCCATGATTAGATGATCGCCAAGAATACGCGCGACACTCAGGTTTCCTGCCAAATCCAATTTATCGAATGCAGGCGTTGGGTCATACACCGCACCATTCACTACTTCCTTCTGACTAACAAGAACACCCGCACTTGGTCCTATACCAAAACGCCAATCGGACTTTGAATAAGTAACTAGTATTGGAACATCGATATAGTTCAATCTAAAAGC
>JBJOKO010000062.1:0-10633 GCA_046046035.1 Bacteroidota bacterium
CCCGACCCCCCGACCCCCCGAACTCCCGACCCCACGAACTCCCTATCTTCGCTTAAACAAAAGAACCAATGACCGAAACAATCATCGCTGCGGGGGCAGGAATAATAGGAACTATTGTGGGGGGAATTATAACCTTCCTTATTCAACGTGAGCAACTCAAAACAGAATTGCAAAAGATTCGATTGGAAAACAAAACAGAATTTCAAGCAGAACAAACTGCACTTCATTTTTTGAATCACGCCGGATATACAGATCGCTCATTCGAAACATTGAAAAACCATCTCGGTGGTTTTGATGATGATGAACTACGACGCATTCTCGTCCGCGCCGGCGCCATTCGCACCTTCCGCGATGACGGCAGCGAGTGGTGGCGATTACTAAGCAGAATGGATGAATATATCGCGAGAAAAAAGTAGGAAGTTTGAAGTGTGAAGTGTGAAGTAAGAGAACTTGATATCTTCGTACTCCGTACTCAAATCTCCGTACTTACCACCTACCACCTATTACCTACCACCTATTACCTACCACCTATTACCAACTACCTACCACTAATTTTCCAAACTATGGCCTATAACGAAATACTTGTAGATAGAATTCGAGAAGCACTTGTTGATGTTCCGAATGTGTTTGAAAAGCACATGTTTGGTGGAGTGGTTTTTATGGTGAATGATAAAATGTGTGTGGGCGTAGTAAAGGACGATATGATGTGCAGACTTGACCCTGATACAACAGAAGAATTACTAGAGCGTCAAGGTTGTCGTCCAATGGACTTCACTGGAAAAAGAATGAAAGGATACGTCTATGTCGATGAAACAGGAATGAGTACAAGAAGTGATTTTAGTTTTTGGATTCAAAGGTGTCTAGACTTCAATCCCAAAGCCAAAGCCAGCAAGCGGTGACCAACGACCGGTGACCAGTGACTGATGACTAGTGACTAGTGACGAAATACCAACTACCAACTACCAACTACCTATTACCTTCAACCGAGTATAGCGCTAGCGTGTCCCTCATCCTCTTTTGAATCCTTCTGGAAAGCCTCTTTGGACTTAGCACTTGCATCTGCTCTCCAAAGCCGAGGATTTCTCTTTCTAATTCGAAATTCCAAATTACTTCTATCGAAAATATAAGTCCATCTTCTTCTTGCTTTATTACTGTTTGAGACGAATGCATAGGTTTGGTGAGAATATAGGGCGCGTGTTCGTTCGCTATTTTTAAAATATTGAGTTGCGGTCGTTGTGATGGCATCTTTGAAACACCTATCACATCATCGAAATAAGTGCTCACTTCAAATTCGGCTTTCTGATATTTTTCACTAGCCATTTCTTTAAAGTGCTCAATACGGTCTAGAGCCAATATCATCGTTAGTTTATTGGTTTTATTTGTTCCCAATACAAACCATCTATTGCGATATTCTTTGAGCAAATAAGGATAGAAAATGATTGCTTGTGGTTTGGTGGCTTTAAACGATTGGTATGATATCTCAATTGTTTTTTTGTGAATAATGGCTTTGTGCAAAGGATCTATGTGCTGAAGCCCCTTGAGCAATTCATTTTTTTCGAAATCAATGTATGACTTGCCTTTATGCTGCTGCTTGTATAATTTGTCCTCCAGCTTTGTGACCATGCCATTCAACTCTTGGAAATAGTTGAATCCATTGAACTGCTTTAATACATGAAGCACTTCATTCAATGTCCCTAAATCCTGATCAGTGATAGGGGTGTTGGTGATGCTGTAATTCTTTTCGTCGTAACTATAGTACTTCTTATCTGTAACAATGATGGGCGCATGATAGCCCAATTTTTCGCTGCGCATATTCTGTATATCCAATTGGATCGTGCGCTTGCTTATTCCTTTCGTGATGCCCTCATATTCGTATAGGGCGTCGGAACAAGCTTCCATCAAGTCTTCCAATGTCCATTTACGAAATCGATTCTGAAGACAATTGTCTATGGTTTTGTATCTGACAAGAGCAAGTTTATTGATCGGCATTTGATTTTTCGCTTAAAAATTGTATTCGTAAAGATACAATTCTCAACGAACTACGCAATCTATTTGCGTAGATGATGTTTTTTGGAATAAATATTGAATATTTTTTATTCTGAAAATCAGTAGTCTAAGTCCTTTTTTGATGAAAATTCAAAAATATTTTTTACTACGCAATTCAGTTGCGTAGTAGAGCAAAACCTTTGTCGTGTCAATATGAGGAGAGAATAATTATCTACTTATAAAGATAGAAGACATTAAAAAATAGAAATCATGAAATTCAACATCTTCAAAAGAGGCGCAAATGTAGCAAACAATTACGAAGGCGCTAAAGCATACAAGTTGACACCAGAAATGGAGTTGTACTCTGCAGTAGTAACTGCTGGATTGAGTGATACCTTTTATGAAAAGGAAGAAACTCGTCTTGCTAGAATTAAAGAGTTGATGTCGAAGAACAACCCTGAGTTCGTTGCTAAGCTTGCTGTATACGCTCGTAATGAAATGTACATGCGTAGTATTCCAATGGTATTGGCTGTGGAATTAGCTAAAGCAAATTCAGGAAATCCAGTAGTAAGTAAAGCGGTGACTGGTGTTGTAAAACGCGCCGATGAAATCACAGAATTGTTGGCTTACTACCAATTGGCGAATAAAAGAACTGAGGTTAAGAAATTAAATAAACTTTCTAAGCAAATTCAAAAAGGTTTGTCAGATTCGTTCAATCGATTTGATGAGTACCAATTTGCGAAATACAATCGTGATACGGAAATTAAATTGCGTGATGCATTATTCCTTGTTCACCCTAAAGCAAAGAATGAAGAGCAACAAAGTTTGTTCAACAAGATTGCAGCAAATGAATTGACTGTTCCATATACCTGGGAGACTGAATTGTCTTCCTTGGGTCAAAAGAGATTTGAATCTCCTAAAGCAAAAGCTGAGGCTGTTAAGGCGAAGTGGGAAGAGTTGATTGATAGCGGAATGCTTGGTTATATGGCGTTGATGCGAAATTTGAGAAATATTTTGCAAGCGCAAGTTTCTTCTGAGCATGTAGCAAAAGTGTGCAATCAACTTGCGAATGAACGCGCTGTTGCGAATGCGAAACAATTGCCATTCCGATTTTTGTCTGCTTACAGAGAGATAAAGAATTTGCCTTCGGAATATGCAACCATGGTGTTGAATGCATTGGAAGATGCAGTAATTGCGAGTGCAAAAAACATGAAAGGATTCGATGAGTCCACCAGAGTACTTATTGCTTGCGACGTTTCAGGTTCTATGCAAAAACCAATTTCATTGAATAGCAAAGTGCTTTTGTTTGACGTTGGATTGATGTTAGGAATGTTGATGCAATCAAAATGCAAAAGAGTTGTCACTGGTATGTTTGGTGATACTTGGAAAGTGATCAATATGCCTAATCGCTATGTGCTTTCCAACGTGGAAACTTACTACAGCCGAGAGGGTGAAGTAGGTTACGCAACCAATGGTTACAAAGTAATTGACTACTTGACCACTCGTGGTGAGGTGATGGATAAAGTGATGATATTTACCGACTGTCAATTATGGGATAGCCAATTGATTGGTGCTAGCATGAAATCTTCTTGGAGCAAATACAAAAAGATCGCACCAAATGCAAAGTTGTACTTGTTCGATTTGGCGGGCTATGGAAAGACGCCACTGAGTGTTCAGAACAATGATGTGTGCTTCATCGCTGGTTGGTCTGATAAAGTATTTGATGTGTTGAATTCTATCGAAAATGGTGAAAATGCCATTGAGAAGATCAATCAAGTGATTTTGTAGAAACTAATTGAAATTTTTGAAATGCCGTAGAATCGAAGTTCATCGCTCAACATGGGGGAAGGGTCTCAATGTATATTGAGAAGAGGTGCAAATCCTCAAAGCGTGCCCCCGATTTCGAATTCGCTTTTTGCTTTTAACAACAAAATAGAAAGATGCCGTAAACAGGAGATACTTCTCGGCGCACGCAGGTTCGAATCCTGCTCCTAATGCAAATTAGGAAAGACTCCAGTTGATTTTTGCTCTTTCTAAAAATATTAAACAGTGCCGTATACAAGAGATACTTCTAGGTTCTATGTGTCGCAGGTTCGAGTCCTGCTTTCATGAAAATGAAATAGCTCAGTTGGTTAGAGCAATAAATTGTGCTCTTGTAGTTTGTCGCCTGTTTATTCAAATAAAAAGTGGTGCCGTTGAATAGAGTTACTTCACCTGTCACGTTAAGTCAACAAACTCTTTTCGCTTTTTGCCCATTTTTTTAAAATCTTTTCTAACTGCGCAAATACCTTGCGCAGTTAGTTTATTAATTTGAAAATTGAAATGAAAATGAATACGATGAATGAAATATTATCCTTAAAAGAAGTTGCAACAGAGTATGCAATTTTCGGAGCAGACCACATAGAAAAAGGTGCGCTTGATCAAATGGAAGTGGCGATGAGACTTCCCATAGCTGTTGCTGGAGCGTTGATGCCGGATGCACACCAAGGTTACGGTTTACCAATTGGTGGTGTATTGGCCGCTAAAAATGCTATTATTCCTTATGGTGTAGGAGTTGATATTGGATGCAGAATGGCATTGTCTGTTTTTGATATTCCAGAGAATCACTTTTTGGAGAATGCGAGTAAATACAAAAGAGAATTGGTGGCTTGGACGAAATTCGGTGCAGGCGCTGGCTGGCAAGGGAAGTTCCGAGCTCAACACAATGTCTTGGATAATGCAGACTTTAACATGACACCATTCGTGAAGAATTTGCATGAAAAAGCTTTTCATCAATTAGGTACTTCCGGTGGAGGAAATCACTTTGTTGAATTTGGAATAATCGAATTTGAGAATGATGATGAGAAATTGAATGTAAAAAAAGGGAAGTACTTAGCATTGCTGACTCACTCAGGTTCCAGAGGCTTCGGTGCAACCATCGCTGGACATTATACCAAGTTGGCAAAGGAGGTCTGCAAACTTCCAAAGGAGGCAGAGAACTTGGCTTACTTGGATATGAATTCTGCTGAAGGGCAAGAGTATTGGATGGCCATGAATTTGGCGGGTGATTATGCTTCAGCTTGTCACGAAGTAATTCATGAGAGATTGACCAAAGCAATAGGAGGAGAGGTGTTGGCGAAAGTCGAGAATCACCACAATTTTGCTTGGAAAGAAATGTGGAATGGAGAAGAGGTAATTGTTCACAGAAAAGGCGCTACACCCGCTTCGAAAGATGTGATGGGAATAATACCAGGTTCGATGACCGCTCCAGGATTTTTGGTAAGAGGTAAAGGGGAAGTTGCGTCTATCAATTCTGCATCGCACGGTGCAGGAAGACAAATGAGCAGAAGCTTTGCAATCAAAAATGTCTCTAGAGATGAAATGCGAAAAGAACTTGCAGATCATGGTGTAACGTTGATTGGTGCAGGATTAGATGAAGCACCAATGGCATACAAAAACATTGAAACAGTAATGGCTTCGCAAAAAGAATTGGTAGATGTAGTAGCTAAGTTCTCACCCAAAATGGTACGTATGGCCGATGACGGAAGTAGAGAAGACTAACATTGGTGACTGGTTACTGGTTACTGGTTACTGGTTACTGGTTACGAAATACGAAGTAATGTGAACTATCTTCGTACTCCGTACTCAAATCTCCGTACTTATTACCTACTACCTATTACCAACTACCAAAAATGCGACTAGCACTTCTCTTCCTCCTTCTCCTCTCCTCATTGCTCGCTGCAGCAGCGCCGGGGGACTCGCTACGGGTGCAGTATTGCACTGCTGAGGAGTTTGAGAAGATTTGTGAGAATACGAATTTGAAATTTCTTGCAATAGGATATTACTATAGTGATACCCTTCCTGCGTGTATTGCAAATCTGGCGCAATTGGAAGAACTAGATATTTGTTGGGATGGCTATAGACTTCCAGTTCGAAAGGCAACTGTACTGCCTGCTATCGGCAAGTTGACAAAGTTGAAATCGTTGACTTTTTCTGGTGGCTATTTGCCCATTGAGTTGCCATCCGAAATTGGGGATCTTACTTCTTTGAAAAGATTGCGGATTTATAATTTGAAATTCGACAGTCTTCCTGAAAGCATTGGTAATCTCATTAATCTAGAAGATGTCATGCTTTGTGGCGATATGAAGTCGCTGCCCAATTCTTTGTCGAATTGGAAAAAAATAAAGTCAATCTATTTGGCTGGAAATGAATTTGAGAAAATACCTGATTGTTTATTCAAAATACAGTCTCTTCAAAGTTTGGATTTAAGTCGCAATGATCTTTTGGAAATTGATCCGCGTATCGCTGAGCTTTCGGAATTGGAGGAACTGAATTTTGAAGGCAATACACTGTTGAGAACATTGCCCGATGCACTTTGTCAATTACAAAAACTTCGTGAATTGGAAGTTGAAAACACGCTAATATCAGCGCTTCCCGAGTGTTTGGCCGATATTAAAACATTGGAGAAAATACAGATGTGTGATTTTTTAATCGAGAATCCCACAGCATATAATGAGAAATTCAATAATAAAATTGAATGGGTGAATTTTTGTGTTGTATCCAATGTTGTGGATACGGATGAAGCCTATGGTGAATATTCGGCATATTTCACGAATGAGAAGGATAGCATAGCTTATCATGTGAATTATGCGTTCAACTATCCTGGAATGATTGACGAGGAATATTGGAGAGAAGTTGTCGTAAAAGTTCCTAAGGATATTGAATTTAAAAAGAACAAAGTTTATCCTCTAACCAATTCTTATTTTGATCTAAAATACGCGACGTTTAGTATTTGGGATTGGAATTCCGAGAAGAGACCAAATATAACAGGCTACATTATTTTCAGAGAAATAAACCGCCGTTCCGCCGAAATCTACATGCGCATTATCCTAAACGAAAACAAAGAAGAAGAAATCTTAATCGACCGAAAACTCAAGTTCCACAAGAAGTAACCAACGACCGACGACCGGTGACTAGTGACTGGTGACTGTTGACTGGTGACTGATTACCTACCACCTACTACCTACTACCTACTACCTACCACCTACTACCTACTACCAATAGCCAACAGCCAACAGCCAATAGCTAACAGCCAACAGCCAATAGCCAAAGGCCTAACGCAGCCGGCTGATTAGCTTCGATACCCCACTCTTAATGCTGTCTCCATTTCTGGATACGAGGCTTGTGACTCCTATTTGAAGAAGTGTTCCGAGAAATTGTTTGATTGGATTGTGTGTGGCACCGAGCACTAATTTTTTAGTAATAAATCCCGCGCCGATACCAATTGTTGAGTTCATTAGATTGCCTTTGAACTCTGGTGAACTAGAAAGATCTTTCAATGTGTCATTCAGGAAATTGACAGGCTTCAAACTTGTATAGGCCTTTTTGGCCTCAACTTTCAAAGCGAGAAAATCTTGAGCTTGCTGCGATTGAAGAAAAGCTATTTCTTCTTTTAATTCCTTTAAGTTTTTGATGCTTGTCATGATGGTGTGCTTAAAATGCTTGATACAACTGAATTGCCAATCGCCTTTTTTATCCAAGGATGAAATAGAAAGAATAGTAAAACGGATGTAATACCATAAAAACCGCCGACGCATATAAAACCGAACCACATTGCACCAGTGATTTCACCAAGCCATATTGCAAGACCTATGCTTGAAATTAACAAAAACAAAAGAATGGAAAGCAAAGCAATGCTTCTGGAAACCAAAGATGAAATCATATCAGCAGACCCTTCTACCGCCTTTAGCTTAAGAAGTTCTAATGACGTTTTTCCATACTCCTCTGCTCGTTCGAGTAATGGTTCCATAAAGGATGTTTTGTCTTCCATTTCTTTGTTGTTTTATTTTTTAGCTCATTACAGGCTTAGAATCTTTTCTGATTTCTTCAGCACGGTTGCGTGCTTTATCAGCTAGATCTTTTTCAACAGCTTTAGCTTCTTCGAATTTGTCGGTTACTCCTGCAACCATTTCATCAAATTTTGCTTTCAATTGATCTACGGTGTCATTGCCTGTTTTCGCAATTTTCTTGCGTGTTTCTGATCCTTTGTCGGGTGCGAAAAGAACTCCGAGGATTACGCCGGCAGCTACTCCTGCGAGTATACCAACTACTAATTTTCCTGTACTCATGATATTTATTAATTATGGATTTCTATTTATGAAATGGGTTTACGCCCTTGAATTATTCTTAGAATTACTGCCACCAGTGCAATGACTAAAAGAATGTGAATGAGTCCTCCGCTATTATAACCGAGGTAACCAATTGCCCAAATAATTACTAGGATTAATGCAATGATGTATAGTATGCCGCTCATAGTTTTGATGTTTGTTATTTTCAAAGGTAGTTTTATCAATCACCAATGCTGTTGCACATTTCCAATACATTGTTGTAAAATTCACACTAGTTTTTTTTGATTTTTTTAAGCAACTGTTTAGAGATTTCAGGTTGATTGTCACCTATCAAAAATCCAAATGGCTGCATTGCTGGCATACGATCGAATATCACTTTGCAAATCGCCAAAATTGGAATGGCTAGAAACATTCCTGCTATTCCCCAAATCGCACCGCCAATGAGAACACCAATAATCGAAGCAAGTGCATTTACTTTGACTTTGCTTCCCACGATTTTTGGAACTAAAAAATTATTGTCAATGAGTTGGACTGTTGCATAAAGAACAAGTACCCAGACCACACTTATCGGTGATTTATTAGCCACTGCAATCAACACGGGCATTGCAATCGCCACGATACCGCCGATGTATGGAATGAAGTTGAGCAATGCTCCCAATACTCCAATCAGCAATGCATATTCAAGTCCTATTATTAGTAGTCCAACATAATTTAGAATCGCAACAATTAGCGCTTGTAGCAACAAGCCAACAAGATATTTTGAAATAATGGACTTCGTTTCGGTGAATACTTCTGTTACCAAAAATTGATTTTCGTCTTTGAATAATTTAGAAATGAATTGCAGCAACTGCGGCTTGTAAAACAAGATCATGAAAATGTAAACAGGTATCAGAAAAATGAATACCAGCACATCACCAATTCCAGATATTGCAGTACCGAGATATCCCGAACTGTTGTTGATTCCTTCCGTTTTGGTATTATCTACCCAAGTAAGGATACTCGGTCGACTAATATTAAAACTCGATGAAATCCAACCGATGAAATCATTGTACATGACAGCAAACTTTTGTTGAAACATTGGAAGAGATTCAGCGAATAGAGATACTTGCGAGACAATGAAATAACTGAGGAGTAGTAAAAGAAACATTGAGATGGTGACAATAGTGAAGATGGCCAGTATTCGATTGAATTTTTTACTAATCAAATAATTCACTGCCGGATTGAGTAATAATGCCATGATTATTGAAAATACAATAGGCATTAGAATGGACTTTCCAATATATAAGATGAATAGAGCTGCTACAATACCAACAAGTTGAACTGATATTTTAATAGAAGGGGAATGACTTGAGGTAATGTTTTGCAAGGAAATATGAATAGGATGCAAAAGTCGATTTTAGAATCTGCTTATGCGTTACACAACCCAACCCGAATCTTACATAATTCACTCATAAATTAAAACAATTCACCATCCACCACGTCCCGACCCTTCGAAAAACTCTATTTTCGTTCTACAATTTCAAATCATGAAAAAAGCAATTTTCACTTTTCTAACACTTGGTCTATGTTTCTTTGCTGGAGCACAAGAAAATTACTACAATGAAATTATTACCAAGGTAACTGATAACAAACTCGTACACGGCACTTCATTCATGATCCAATCAGGAGATAAGGAATGGAAAGGCAGTACAGGAAATTTGAATAATGAAAGTCAGTATTTCATTGCAAGCACTACTAAGCTATATGTTACAGCTGTGGTGATGCAACTAAGAGAAGAAGGCAAACTGCAGTTGGATGATAAAATCAGTTTGTATCTGGATGCAGAGACAATGAAGAATCTTCATGTCATTGATGGGAAAGATTATTCAAATGAGATTACTATCAAACAATTGCTTGCGCAGACATCAGGACTTCCTGATTATTTTCAAGGAAAGAAAACGAATGGAAAAAGTATTCGTCAAGAATTGTCAGCAGGAATAGATCAAAGCTGGACATTCGAAGATGCTATTTCTATTTCTAAAACAATGAAACCAAAGTTTGCTCCAGGCAATGCTGGCAAGGCTTTCTATTCGGACACAAATTATCAATTGCTTGGGAGAATAATTGAGAATATTACAAAGAGCACTTTTGCCGATCAAGTTCAAGAACGCATTTGCAAACCATTGCAATTGACAAAAACATATTTGTACACGGACCCAACTGATACGAAACCGGTAAATATTTATTACAAAAAGAATGCGCTCAGTATTCCTAAATCCATGGCTTCAGTAAAGGCCGATGGTGGCATTGTGAGTACATCATCTGAATTGATGGAATTCTTGATTGCTTTTATGGAAGGCGATTTATTCCCTGTTGAATATTTAACTGAAATGAGATCATGGAATAAAATATTCTACCCACTTCAATACGGAGTGGGCGTGTCCAGATTCAAACTCGGAAAATTCGCAACGTTGGGGAAAGATATTCCTGAAGTTATCGGCCACAGTGGACTCAGCGGCACCGTAGCTTTTTATTCCCCAGAAAAAAATCTCTACATCGTC
>JBJOKO010000063.1:0-10628 GCA_046046035.1 Bacteroidota bacterium
CGAGGCGCTGCATCGAGCCTGTCGAGATGCGCTGTCCTGAGCCTGTCGAAGGAGGCTGCCCCCACCCGTGGCCCGCTCCAAATTCACCAGTCACCAGTCGTTATTTGCAGACGTTGCAATTCGCGCGATCGTGATTCATGCCGAAGTGGAGGACTGCGGGCTTGGTGGGTTTGAATTTTTCTATGTAAATCTTGCGCTGGGCGTCGTTGAGGAGAAGTTGAATCTGCATGTCACGAATGTCGCGGATATCCTTCTTTTTGGTGTTTAACTCGAGAACCTTACTGTTTAGTTCTTCTTCTGAAACATCCGCTTTTTCCCATGCCTTTATTGATGTGTCGATGTCGTGGAGCTTGACTACTGCATCGGTGTAGACGCTGTCAATTCTATGCTTTTGAAGACTGTCTGTATTTAACTCGGTGTGCAACTTCGACAAAAAAGAAGAGTCCTGTGCAGTTAATTGCTGCGCCAGGACTCCGCTTGAGCTTATTATTATAAAACTAATTATCGTGAGAAAGTACTTTGTCATTGTGCTTGAGCAGTGACAAATATAGCACCAAAAAACAAAGGGTCTTTTCCGCTTAGTTTATCGTGATCTTGTCTTCACTTACGCCGTGGCAACTATTGCAAGCGCCCTGAGTGATCGACGAACTCATATACTCTACTTCTCCGCTACTGCCGTAAATCGCAGGATAAAGTCCGCCCGAAAAGTTGATATCGTCTGTTGTATAGAAATTACCTTTAGAATCACCAGTTATGGTTGCACGAAGTTCTCCTTGACCATCAGGCTGAGTGAATAATTTCACTATCGCACTAGAGTGAGTGCTTCCTGCCGAATGATAGGCTGTTCCAGCAGCATTAAAACATCCTTCACCATCACCACCCTCTGTATGACACGACATACAATTGCGTCCCATATTGTGACTATCATCCCCTCCTGCTGAACTCACATTTGTTTCTCCACAAGCGTTCTCATTTTTACAAGAAACAGCGAACATACTTACTGTTATCGCGGCCATAGCCATCACCACTATCTTCCTTTTCATACTCAGAAATTTTACTTTTAAAACTATACCACAAAAGTAACCTCAACCCTCCCTCCTCCTCGCGAAAAAGAACTGAACGGGAAGAATTGATGGTTGAGGTTTGATGTCTGATGGTTGATGTCCCCCCATTTCCCCATTTCCCCATTCTCCCATTTTCCCACTTTCCCTCTTCCCCTCTTTCCCTCTTCCCCGGTCCCCGGTCCCCGAGTGTCTCGTCGCAGACGAGATGTATCGAGGGGCGCGCTGCCGGCAAGGTTGAAGTATATTTGCTCTATGAGAATAATTCAACTTTTTGTATTCATGCTGCTGCTTGCGGGCTGCAGAGTTCTTCAGGTAAATAATTTTGATAATGAACCCGTAGTTCTTCAGACTTGCATTGACCTTACGGATCCGCTTGTTGGGACTGGTGGACATGGTCATACCTATCCGGGGGCTACCGTGCCTTTTGGGATGGTGCAGCTTTCTCCTGACACCCGCCTGGATGGCTGGGATGGTTGCGGTGGTTATCATTATTCTGATAGCATCGTTTATGGTTTTTCTCATACCCATTTGCAAGGCACGGGAGTGAGCGACTATGGCGATATTCTCTTTATGCCTACCAATGGAAAAACTACTCCTTCCGCAAAATGGAGAGATGCGTATAAAAGTAAATTCACGCATACCGCCGAAGACGCGCATCCTGGCTATTACGGTGTGGTACTTAAGAATTACGGTATCATGGCTGAACTTACAGCTACTGAACATACCGGAATTCACAAATACACGATGACGCAAGGGGATACATGCCGCTTGTTTATCGATATGATGCATCGCGATAATTTGCTTTACTACGACTTTCAAACGATTGGTGATACTGTCATTTATGGTTACCGTGTTTCTAAAGCTTGGGCGGAAGAACAACACACTTATTTCTATGCAGTGTTCTCTCGTCCTTTCATCAAGGTTGATCAATTGATGGAACGTTCTGAATACACCGATTCTACCGGCACTCGTCAAATCAGTTATGATGAGATGCAACAATTTGCAGTGCTCTTCCCTCCTGCCGATACCAATCAATTGATGATTAAAGTGGGGATTAGCGGAGTCGATTGCTTTGGTGCTCAACACAACTTGTGGAAAGAAGCTCCGCATTGGGATTTCACACGCTATCTAGTCGATGCAGATCAAGCGTGGAGAAAGCAATTGGAAAAACTTCCTTGTCCTGATTTAGAGCCGAACCCTGGTGTGTATTACAGTTCGCTTTACCACTGTTTTACTACACCAAACGTTTGGAGTGATGTGGACGGAAGATACCGTGGAATGGACAAACAAATTCACACAGATACTATTCATAATCATTACACCGTGTTCTCTCTTTGGGATACGTTCCGTGCATTGCATCCTCTATTGACCAAAGTAGAACCTGAAAGAACAGGAGACTTTATTGCGTCTTTCATTTCGATGTACGAACAGTCTGGAAGACTTCCTGTATGGGAACTTGCGGGCAATGAAACCAATTGTATGATTGGCTACCACAGCGCTCCAGTGATCATGGAAGCTTATGCACAGGGATTGAGAAACTTCGATGCAGAGAAAGCTTTGGAAGCAATGGTTGTTTCTGCGAATGCAACACAAGAACTCAATGACTATGAAAAATACGGATACGTGCCAGCAGAGAATTATTCTGAAAGCGTTTCCAAAACCTTAGAGTATGCGTATGACGATTGGTGCGTTGCTGGTTTAGCAAAAATGCTCAACCATCAAGATATCTATGAGCGATTCATTGTGCGTTGTCAAAACTGGAAAAACGTTTACGATCCAGAAACAGATTTCTTCAGACCGCGCAGAAATGGCGGATTCCCGGAACCTTTTGATCCATTCCAGGTGGACTTTAATTTCACAGAAGCGAACGCTTGGCAATACCGATTCTTCGTTCCTCACGATATGCAAACCTTGATTCGTTATCATGGCGGAAAAGAGAAATTTAGAAAAAACTTGGACGACATGTTTAGCGTGTCATCACAAACTACTGGACGCGAACAAGCAGATATCACGGGCCTTATCGGACAATATGCACACGGCAATGAACCTAGTCATCACGTGGCGACGCTCTACAATTACACCGATGGAAATAGTATAAGAAGTGCTCAACTTTTTGATAAAATAAAAAGAGAGCAATACCAATTCGCACCAGATGGTCTTTGTGGAAATGAAGACTGCGGACAAATGTCGGCCTGGTATGTTCTTGCTGCACACGGCGTCTATAGCACCGTTCCGGGCATTGGACGCTTTATGATGATTGATAGTATTCCAGAATCATTGGATCCAGAATTGAATTCTGTAAAAAGAAGAAAAGGAGCAAAACATTTAGCTGATCTTCCTCCAAGATATCCGAACTCATTTACTTCAGAATCTCAATTCCCAAATGCAGCGGTAATAACAGCGGGTCCAGTCACTGAGAATGTGATTGTTCCACTACCGATTATTAAAGGCCCACAAACCTCGTTTGAAAATGAGGCCACCATCAAAATCTACCATGTTGACACGCTGATGACATTTGAAACTTACTTCGTCACTGAATCAGGCGAAACCATTGACATGCGCAATAGCACTAGTTTCAAAATAAAAGAAAGCGGAACAGTAAGATGTGTTGCTATTCACTTAAATGGAAAAACAAGTGAACAAGTGACAGCGAAATTTACGAAGCGTATTTCTGAAACAAAAATCAAATTAGAATCACAATACAACAATCAATATACAGGCGGAAGTTATGAAGCGCTTGTAGATGGTATGCGCGGAGGAACAGACTTTAGAACAGGCGCATGGCAAGGCTATCAAGGTCAGCCCGTGATTGCGAATATTGATTTAGGAAAAAATATTCAGATCAATAGCATTGCACTTTCTTGTTTACAAGAAACAAAATCATGGATTTGGTATCCTGTAAAAATTGAATATTACACTTCGACAGATGGAAGCAAATTTGAATTAGTAGGAACAGCAACAGAAGAAATTTCACAAAGCGAAACACCTTCGGTGAAAGAGTTTACTGTTAACGCAAAAACTTCTGCGCGGTATATCAAAGTTGTTGCTACACCAATGGAATCAATACCTTCATGGCATTTGGGTGCTGGTGGCAAGCCTTGGATATTTGCGGATGAAATTATCATTAAGTGATAATACGATGAAAGAGAATCCTATTTTTTTCAATAACCATTTGGCCCACACAACGATGTTTCCGTTGGGGTTAAAAATCACACATGCAGAAGGCATTTATGTGATAGATGAAAATGGAAGAAAATACATGGACATGGTTTCTGGCATTGGCGTTAGCAATCTAGGACATGGAGTAAAATATATTACAGAGGCTATCAAAACGCAAGTGGACAAACACTTGCATGTGATGGTGTATGGCGAATACGAGCAGTCCGCTCAATCGCGCGCAGGACGTGCGTTGTGCAGTCTACTGCCAGAGCAATTGAACTGCGCTTATTTCGTGAATTCAGGAACAGAAGCGAATGAAGCAGCGTTGAAATTAGCGAAGCGTGTAACGCGTCGTTCGCGCATTGTGAGTTGCAAAGGCGCTTATCATGGTAGCACGCATGGATCACTTTCTGTGAGCAGTAATGAAGTAAAAAAAGCAGCATTTCGACCCCTCCTACCCGATGTTTATTTTATACGTTTTGGAGTAATAGAAGACCTCGAATTGATTGATGAAAACACAGCGTGTTTGATCATGGAAACAATTCAAGGCGATGCGGGAGTTCGCATACCATCGGTAGAATATATGCAGGCTGTAAGAAAGCGTTGCACTGAAGTGGGTGCTATGTTGATCTTAGATGAGATACAGGCAGGCATAGGTAGAACAGGAACTATGTTCGCGTTCGAGCAATTTGGTATTGTACCAGACATTCTTACATTGGGAAAAGCATTAGGCGGAGGAATGCCGATAGGATGCATGGTGAGTTCGCAAGAAAAAATGCGAGAGCTCACCTACGATCCGCAATTGGGACACATCAGCACCTTCGCGGGACACCCCGTGGTTTGTGCCTCGGCAGCGGCGTGTATTGAGTACATGGTAGAAAATAAAATCGTAGACGACGTAGAACGAAAAGGACGATACATCGCAGAGCGACTAAGACAAATGCCCGGCGTCATCGAAGTTCGCCAGCGCGGCCTCTTCTTCGCCATCGACATGACCAACGCCGACATCGTTTCCAAGGTTGTTACCACATGTCTAGAAAAAGGCCTAATCAGTTTCTGGTTCTTGAGTTGTCCGAGTAGTTTCCGGATAGCGCCGCCGTTGACTATTAGTGATGAGGAGATTGATATTGCTCTGGGGATTATTGGTGAGGCTATTGGCTCTTAGCTGTTAGCTTTTGGCTATTGGCTTTAGATTAATTCATTTTCCAATCTTTCAATTATTTGAGTAGAGCTTTTTGTTCTTACTCAATTTTGTTATACTTTAGCGGGAAACGAAAAATTGACATCTTAACTATCTTCAATCCTTGTGAGGTATTTCCATTTCATTAAGTGTTTTGAATTTTATAAATGCTTCATGAAGAAAGGTGCAGCAATGCGATTGTTGGGAGCTGGCTAACCACACCTTGGTGGGGAAATGAGGTAGTTAGGAGTAAACTATAAAGCGACAAATCAATGAGTAAATTGCCATTTAAAAGTCCATTCAAAAGAAGAAAATACGAGCCTCAAGTAACATACAACACAAAATTTGAAGGAGCTGTATATGACATAATTGGACATTATGTTAAAACGAAAGTCATAAATCATTCTTTAACTAAGGGAGAGGAAAGAGAAGATCCTTTGATTGAATTCTTACAGACAAATCTTCCAAAGACATATTCAGTTGTAAAAGGTGAAGTAGTTGATAAATATAATAATAGTAGCCCGCAGATGGACATTATGATTTATGACAACTCCAGGAACATACCATTTTATTCTGGGGGACACTACATTTTACCTGCCGAAGCTCTTTTAGCAAGCATTGAAATAAAATCAAAACTTACACAAGAAGAAGCAAGAAAAATAATCAAAAGTGTATCAATACTAAAAAGTTTAAAACCATTTGGGCAACTACCTGACATTTCTAAAAAGCAAAGACCATCTGAAGAAAAAGTAATTTGCAGATATTTTTATTCTGTATTTGCTTATGATACCGACTTAGCTGAAACTGATTGGGCAAAGAGTGAAATGGAAAGAATTAAAAGAGTAGCACTAGAAGAAAAAAAAGATGCCTCTTTGATTGACAGAATTTTCGTTCTGAATAAAGGACTCATTAATCCTTGCGACTCAATTGGAAAAGAGTCAAAAGACAATGCTGAAAGTTTGCTGTATTTCTATATGAATTTATTAAATTTTCTTCAAAGAGAAAATAATAGAAGACAAACTACACCTTATCTCGACTATGCCGGTAAATTATCAAAGGGTTGGACAAAAATATAAGTCTACGTATAACAGCCGTTTTGCAAAAGCGGGGTGTTCGTGCTTTTATGACAGTGAAGTGCTAAATTCAAGCTTGGTGTATCTAATGAAGTTTAGTGCTGAAAACCCACGCTGATGCACAGCTGCAAAACGTAATAGGCAAGGCTAACAGACAAAAGAACCAAAGAAACAACGACAATTAAATGGATAATACCGAAGACATTTTAGCATTCATAAAGTATGAGGGTAAACTGGTTGAAGACGGCTACCTTGACGCAAGAAAGTCAGGTGAAGCATTAGTTGGTATTGACGAACTTATAAGATATTTTGTTTATCAAGAAAACCCCCAAATTAAAGACTTTGAGTTTGAAATACCTGTAAGAGTTCGCAGAGGCAGTTGGGAGACTGTTTTCCCGGAAAATATAGACAAGGTTGCTTTAGGTGCATTTGGACTTTGGATGGCTGGTAAATACGTTGGAAGTGCACTTGAAGAAGTTGCTAAAAATGACTTTAAAGACGTTAGTTTTAAGGCAATATTCAAAAAAGCATTTACTGGAATAATAAACGTGATAAAACTCTCAAAACATCTTGGGACACTGACAAGAAAAAAGTTTGACAACGTAGTTTTTGGTAAAAACAACGAACTTGTAAAAATAACTAATGACAAAGGCGAAGAGCTTTGGATACCGGTAGAAGTATTAGAACTCTATTCAAATTGTCCTCAGACAGTTTTCAATAAACTCACAAAAATAATTGAAGAAGACAGAGAACTAGTTGTGGGTATTTATGACGATAATATAATTGTTGAGGAGACAATTACAACCAAACACAAATATATATTTTCCAAGACAGAGGAAGATGAAGAAGTTGTTTTACCAGAACTCAAACACGGAGACTATATTGAGTTGCAAGGACACATTACCAGAGGAAATGAAAAATCAAATACAATTGGTTTTTTATATCAAGGACACATTATTACTTCGTATCCCGACTTTGGAAACATTAAGCAACACAAAAGTAAATTGTTCAGCAACTGTTTATTAAAAGGCTACGTTGACAGGTTAGACAAAGACGCAAACATAAATGAAAAACGCCCAAGAATTAGATTTATTGACATTGTTAGTCTTGAAAAACCAAATGCCGACTTGTTCGACCAATAAAAGGCCAACCCATAACACCACCTTCCCCAAAAAAAGAGGGATCATGTATCAAAGACAGTTTTGTGATTATACAAACAATAGTTTTACAAAGCAAGCTTTGTAGAAAAAGCCCCACCCTTCGGTTAGCTGCAAAACGTTGGACGCAATTCCGTGACATTAAGCTATAACCCGCAAATAATGACTGACAATAAAAAAAATATGACTTTTACCATAAGCATAATTGCAGCAATTTTGACAGCGATTTTCGCTATTGTTTCTACTATAACTCAAAATATTGAGAAGAAAAGAGACGACACTGAAAGAGCTATAATTGATAGAGACTTGAAGGATAAAACAACTTATATCGCAGTAATGCAAGAAAAATTAATTGACACGTCAAGATACATAATCAAGCTTCAGGAGGATTTGAACAAAGCTAATGAGAAGATAATTAATTTGCAAGATACAATCATGTTAGAGGTTACAGGTGGAAAAGGAATTCCCATGATTGGATTAACTTCAAGAAAGTCTGACACGACTATTTATGCTTCATTTTATTTAAGCAACAATGAAAATATTGCTATTCACGACATCAGAATTAAAATTGTTGATTTTGGTTCAATAAAAGAAAGTGAATTTTCCTACAACTCTTTAAGACCAGGCAGTTTAAATTATGTAACGACACTTGACTTTAGTTCGTCAATACAAGACCAGCAATATGTAATCTCTATAGATTGGCGAAATGGACATTACACTTGTGAGGCGCATTATAAGCCAGACAACACTTCGGGAATGCGGAGCTTTGACTACTATATTTACTACAAGGGGTCCAAAATTCCTATTGACAAATATTTTAAAGATGTCAAAAGCAAAAAAGAATAACTACACCAAGCATCGGTTTTGCGTCAGGCGGGCTGACTCGCAAACTTGGAGATTAGCGCTTCTAATAAACTTAAGTAATAAATAGAAACTTTGTTCTCCGAAACCTGAGCGAGTGCTAAGCTCGAAAACGTTACCTGCAACTAGGGACAACCATGCTATAAGAACTGCCATCAAATTACTCACAGACAAATAAAAAATATGATACAACAGAAACTCAAACTTTCAGCAGAACTTAATCAAACCTTAAAGAACTGTGATGAAATTTGGGTTGCGGTAGCTTTAATATCAAACAACGGTTTCAAATTCATTCAAGACAACATAAACCAGACGGCAAAACAAAATTATTTAGTGGGCATTGGACTACCGACTTCGCCAAAAGTTTTATCTCAGCTAAAAGACAGAGAAGGCAACGGACTTTTCCAAAGCAAAATTTATCATAAAGTGAATGTGCTTTTTCATCCAAAAGTTTATTTGATAAGGACAGACAATAAATTAACGGCATATGTAGGTTCAGGTAACTGCACAGACGGTGGTCTTGACAAAAATTTAGAGCTAAGTGCAAAGACAGATGACCAAGTCTTCTGTGAGAGTTTACTTACATGGTTCAACAGTCTTTTCAAATTTGGAATTGCAATTACAGAGGAGTTTTTGCAATCATACTCACTCCTGTTTGAAAGACGGATAAAACGAATGGAGCAGGACAAAAACGAATTGAAAATTGTTTTTCCTGACAACAATTCAATGGTCTACCTTGACAATATTGATTTCACAAACCAGTTTTTTAAGAAGGAACACTTTTCAGCTTTTGAAGGAACAAAACCTTGGCTAATGACTGATGCTGTTAATCAGGAGCGCATCAACGTAAAAAATAAACTTTTCAAACTTCACGACAAACTCTATCCAAATATTCAAGCTCAAAAGTGGGATTTGCACAAACACTACGTATTTGACGACACCGTCTCTTCAGCAGTTCATGGACAATATACAAGTTCAGAACTTGGTGCTATTTGGCTTCATTACGGCAGAGATAAAGGGGACATCAAAATATTTGGTGAGAAAGAAACACCACTTGATTTTATGCGGCTTCAAGTAATTATTCATAAAGACAACATTGGTATTTGGAACCGTATTGGTAAAGATTTAGGGAGCAAAATTGACAGGGATTACTTCAAGAGTAAAATGAGTAGCGACTATACTTGTAGACAAAAATTTTTCTCAATTATAAGCCATCTTCCTGACGACTATTTTATTCGACTAAATAACCAACTCAAATATGTTAGAGAGTTCACTAACGAGCAACAACTTACTGACTTTGTTTTGCAAGACGACATAAAGTTTTATTTCATTATAGGCATTGAGTTTTTACCAGACGATATAAGACTTTCAGAAAGCAATATCGTGAACACAATTATTGAGAACTTCGGACACCTCTACCCAACATATGACATAATAAAATATAAATTGAAACTAGGAGTAAAATCGGAATGACAGCAAAACAAACAGACAATCGCGCATCACGTAACACGGGTTTTGCGTCAGGCGGGGTGATGTGTCTCGTCAAAGTCGAGAGATCTTTGTGTTTCTAATCAAATTCAAAGCTGGTTGACAGTTTTGTGCTCCGACGCCCGCCCGAACGCAAAGCCTGATAACCTTCCAAATATTTTTACTGAGAAGAAAAATCAGCAAACGCTTAACCTTTTCCTACGAACAAATATGACAAGAAATAAAAGACAGTAAGCTTGGAAAAGTAGCAGACAAGGGATTCTCAAATTATTCAAAATTGAATCGAAATGAAAGGGTTTGGTTCAATATTGTGCCATTGGTCGAATTAGGTCCTTGGGATCATTATATGAATTCTGGAGCAGATCACAACGTGGATACGATCGATGATTTGGAATACTTAAAATTCTGTTCGATTGCTAATCTTCTGAGAAATTTCAACAGCAAGTATTTCCCCACCAGAGTGCCCATAGGCCCAGATGATCGCGCAGAAAAAATCGATTCATTACCTGAAGAACAACTAGAGAAGGATATCGATGAAATGGAAGAATACTTCGGGGCGCATTGCGAAGATCTAAATACTGCTTTGCAACATCACATTCATAAAACTGGAATTGGCAGAATTTAGGCATCTCGAAAGCACAACGGA
>JBJOKO010000064.1:0-10553 GCA_046046035.1 Bacteroidota bacterium
TTAGCGCAGAAGTAATCGATTTGAGAACAATTCGTCCTCTTGATATTGACACTATTGTTAAGTCAGTAAAAAAGACCAATAGATTGATTATCCTTGAAGAAAGCTGGCCAGTGGCGAGCATCTCTACCGAGATTGCTTACCGCGTTCAACGTCACGCTTTCGACTATTTGGATGCTCCAATTCGTCGTTTGACTCAAACTGACACACCATTTGCTTTTGCTCAAACCCTTATTGATGCAGCACTTCCACAAGTGCATGATGTTGTAAGAGTAGCAAAAGAGGTGCTTTACAAAGCATAATTTTACTTTATATAATGGATGGCCATTTCAAATCGAAATGGCCCTCTTTTTTTTTACGCAAAGGGGACTATATTTGCCCCCGCACAAAATTGAACCATAAACCAATCATTTTTTTTCAATGAATACTTTGATTTACGTAGTCCCAGCCTTGGGAATTCTAGGTCTTATCATCATGGCGATCAAATCGGCATGGGTGACCAAACAAGACGCTGGTGATGCTAACATGCAAGAATTAGCAGGATACATTGCAGACGGTGCAATGGCGTTCCTTAAAGCTGAGTGGAAAATCCTTAGCTATTTTGTAGTTATTGCTGCCATTCTTTTGGCATGGAGCGGAACTATTGAGGGTGCTAACAGCAGCCCAATCATCGCAATTGCATTTATTATAGGAGCTGTTTCTTCAGCTTTCGCAGGATATATCGGAATGCGTATCGCTACTAAAGCGAACGTTCGTACTACTCAAGCTGCACGTACAAGCTTGAAACAAGCACTTAAAGTATCTTTCACTGGTGGATCTGTAATGGGTCTTGGAGTGGCTGGTCTTGCTGTACTTGGTCTTGGCTCTTTATTCATCGTGTTCTACCAAATGTTTGTTGTAAGTCAAAATGCTGGTGTGAATGGCGAAGAAATGGCTAAAGCGCTTGAAGTACTTGCAGGTTTCTCTCTAGGTGCTGAAAGTATCGCTCTTTTCGCTCGTGTAGGTGGTGGTATCTATACCAAAGCTGCTGACGTAGGAGCTGACCTTGTAGGTAAAGTAGAAGCTGGTATCCCTGAGGATGACGTTAGAAACCCTGCAACTATCGCAGATAACGTTGGTGACAACGTTGGTGACGTTGCGGGTATGGGAGCTGACTTGTTCGGTTCTTATGTTGCTACAATCCTAGCTACTATGGTTCTTGGCCGTGAGATCACATCAATGGACAACTTTGGTGGTATCGCTCCTGTGCTTCTTCCAATGATCCTTGCAGGTCTTGGTATCGTGTTCTCTGTATTGGGAATGATCTTCGTAAACGTTAAAGATGAAAAAGGTAATGTTCAGACTGCTCTTAACATGGGTAACTGGTCTTCAATCATCTTCACTGCAATTGCCTCTTACGGTCTTGTAAATTATATGCTTCCTGAGAAAATGGTTATTCGTGACTATGAATTCTCTAACATGGATGTATTCTATTCTATAATCCTTGGTCTAGTAGTAGGTACCTTGATGTCTATTATCACCGAGTACTACACTGCAATGGGAAAACGTCCTGTATTGAGCATTATCAAGCAATCAGGAACTGGTCACGCAACTAATATCATCGGTGGTCTTGCAGTAGGTATGGAGTCAACAGTACTTCCAATCTTGGTGCTTGCAGGTGGTATCTATGGTTCTTATTATTTCGCAGGTCTTTATGGTGTAGCTATCGCTGCAGCAGGTATGATGGCTACAACTGCAATGCAGCTTGCTATCGATGCTTTCGGTCCTATCGCGGATAACGCTGGTGGTATCGCTGAAATGAGCCAACTTCCTGAAGAAGTTCGTCACCGTACAGATAACCTTGATGCTGTAGGTAACACTACTGCTGCAACAGGTAAAGGTTTTGCAATCGCTTCTGCGGCTCTTACTTCACTTGCACTTTTCGCAGCATTCTGCGGTGTTGCAGGTATTTCTCACATTGATATTTACAAAGCAGACGTTCTTGCTGGATTGTTTGTAGGTGGTATGATTCCATTCATTTTCTCATCTCTTGCTATCGCTGCTGTAGGTCGTGCTGCTATGGATATGGTAAATGAAGTTCGTCGTCAGTTCCGCGAAATTCCAGGAATCATGGAATACAAAGCGAAACCAGAATACGAAAAATGTGTAGCTATCTCTACTAAAGCTTCTATCCGCGAAATGCTTATGCCTGGTGCTATTGCATTGTTGGTTCCAATTATCGTTGGATTCATCTTCGGTCCTGAAGTGTTAGGTGGTCTTCTTGCGGGTGTAACTGTATCAGGTGTTCTTATGGGTATGTTCCAAAGCAACGCTGGTGGTGCATGGGATAACGCTAAGAAATCATTCGAGAAAGGTGTTGAAATCAACGGTGAGATGTTCTATAAGAAATCTGAGCCACACAAAGCTTCAGTTACCGGTGATACTGTTGGTGATCCATTCAAAGATACTTCTGGTCCATCAATGAACATCTTGATCAAATTGATGTCTATCGTTGCTTTGATTATTGCTCCACACATTGCTGTTGATCACGCTCATAGTGACGTTACAGTTCCAACTGCAACTACAACACCAACTCCAATTGTGAATAGTGGCATTGTATTGCCTGTTCAACCAAATGCTGCAAGTCTTTCAAGAACTCGTGTAGAACAAGGTGGTGCGGTTGATGGTAAACAACAATTGCCAGCTACATCCAATATTACTCCTGCTCAGCCAGCAAAGAAAGGTGAGCCAGTTAAACTAGATTAATAAAGTCGTACCGTGAAAAAAATTATTGTTTTCTTAGCTTCGGCTTCAATTGCAATTTCAAGTTGCAAAAACTCTAGCAATTCAAACGCCTTGGATGCTTGCGGATGCGCAAAGGAGAGCTTAAATGCAACTCCAAATGCTGAATCAATGCAGAAGTGTTCAGAGCTCAGAGTGGCTGATTCGAAATTCGAAACCGACTACCAAGAATGTCTTGTTGCGGCTCGCGCTGGATTGGACACTTCGAAAATCAGCGTTGGTCCAATGAATCCTGAAACAGGCTTGAATTTACCTGCAACTTCTGATGGAATGTACAGTGTTAATGCTGGAACATCTATCATCAAATGGTTGGGTAAAAAGGTAAGTGGCCAACACAATGGAACGGTAAAAGTGAAAAGCGGTTCTATCGAATTTGCTAACGGAACAATTAAGAGTGGTACTATCATTATTGATATGACTACTATCGTTGATGAAGACTTGACTGGCGAATCTAAAGGAAAGCTTGAAAGTCACTTGAAGTCTGATGATTTCTTCTCGACTTCATCTAACCCAGAGGCTAAATTCGTTGTGAAAAGCGCTACTCAAAAGAATAAGCACCAATTCGAAATCATCGGTGACTTGACTATTAAAGGAATCACGAAGGAAGCTAAAGCAAACGTTATCGCTGTACCAAATGGTGTTAGTGGTCTAAACGTTAGTGGAGGTTTCTCAATCGATCGTATTGCTTACGGAATCAAATATGGTTCTGGTCAGTTCTTCAAGGATCTTGGAGATAAAATGATTGATGATAATTTCATGGTCACTTTAGATTTGAAAGCTTCGAAATAAGAAGAAAGATAATTCCACAAAATAGCCTCTCTTGATTCAAGAGAGGCTTTTTTATTGAGGTCTATTTTCTTATTTGAAAAGTCCGTTGAGTTGTGCGTCGATGCCCGAAATAATTCTACCAAGATCTTCAGGCTTCTCGTGGAACTTATTGTCATCGATATCAATGATCAAAAGCTTTCCTTTGTTGTAGGTGCTAATCCATGCTTCATAACGCTCGTTAAGACGTGTAAGATAATCTAGACGAATAGCTTCTTCGTATTCACGACCACGCTTTTGGATATTCTCAACCAATGCTGGTACAGATGCACGTAGATAAATTAGCAAATCTGGAGGAGTGATAAATTCATCCATTACTCCAAATAGATCAGCGTAGTTTTCAAAATCACGCGTTGTCATCAAACCCATTGCGTGCAAGTTGGGCGCAAAAATGAAGGCGTCTTCGTAAATCGTTCTGTCTTGAACAATTTTCTTTCCGCTCTTTTTCATTTCAATCAATTGTCTGAAACGACTCTTCAAGAAGAATACTTGCAAGTTGAATGACCAACGTTGCATGTCTTTATAAAAGTCAATAAGATATGGATTGTCGTCCACTTCTTCGAAGTGAGGCTGATACTTGTAGTGTTTAGCCAGCAAAGTTGTAAGCGTGGTCTTGCCGGAACCAATATTTCCTGCGATTGCTATATGCATAATTTGTCTAGGTCGATTAAGAAGACCGCAAAGTAAAAAAGATTATTGAAGCAGAATAAGGATGTTAGTAATTATCCCGATTATTCTTTGATTTTGTAGACACGCAGCGTGTTATTATCCAAAAAATGAATGGCATTGCCAAAATAACGAGGCATCGACTTGCATTCTAGAGGCAGAGGAGTAGAAGTCTCTGTTATTCTATCCCATGATAAAACTTTGTAAACACCAGCTGAAGTATAAGCAATGGAGGCATTCACAATTTGTATTGAATCATCTGCTTTGATCACGAGACTTGACTTGTAGTTGCCATAAATATCAAAAACAAAAACACCTTCCGCTTTATCGAATAAGTACAATTCATTTCCCTTTTCAATTATTTGACTTGGATGTAGTGTTTTTCCAAGGAGCATAGAAATGTTGCCGCTTGTGTTGAGCTGATTGAATTGCTTATCTACTTTGATTAATTCTGTTTTTGATACATCCCATATCCAATAGGCATCACCTCTGCTGCCTCCGATACATTCAACTTGACCAAAACCTTTTTCAAATAAATCAATTTGCTCTCCTTGAACGCTCAGTGTATTATCAAGTATCAAGAGTTTTCCTTGGTCTTTAAAGAATACGAAAGGCTGGAGTGGGTTGGTCAAATCAAGATGATCAATGCGCCCCTGATTGAGTTCGGAATTTCGAAAAAGTAAATTGCCTTTTGAATCTCTTTTCTCTATGACTTGGCCATTGATGAAATAGTAGTTTCCAATTTCATCCATTTCAAATTTTTGAGCAACGATAGGAAAGCTCGATTCAAATGTGAAAACAGCGGATAGGAGGTAGGCTATAAATAGATTGAACATCATGCTTGCTCTACCTGCATTTTCAGAATTTCTTCTAGCAATACGCGCTCATTTGAAAGACGTGGAATTTTGTGTTGGCCACCAAGTTTGCCGTTTTTCTTGAGCCAATTGTAAAATGTCCCTTGAGGAAGAACACGAATTTCTGGAGCTCTTAGATTCAGATCGAAAGCGCGTTTCGCTTCGTAATCTGTATTCACCGATTTGAGAGCGTTGTCGAGTTCAGTAGTAAAGGTCTTGATGCATTCAGGAGCCTTTTCAAATTCAATAGCCCATTCGTGTGCACCGCGAGCATCATCGCCCATGTAAATAGGAGCGGCGGTATAATCGCTCACCAACGCTCCAGTTTTTAAAGAAGCTTGTTGAATAGCGAAGTCTGAATTTTCTACCATCAATTCTTCACCAAATGCATTGATAAAATGCTTTGTACGTCCCGATACTTGAATGCGGAAAGGAAATTTGTTTGTGAACTTGATAGTATCACCTACCATGTAGCGCCACAAGCCTGCATTGGTTGAAATTATCAATGCGTAATTCTTTCCTAATTCAACATCATTTAAACCGACAGTACGAGGGTTTTTGGCACCTATTTCTTCAACGGGTAAAAATTCATAGAAAATACCATAATCCATCATCAAAAGCAACTCATCGCTTTTTACTTGATCCTGGATAGCAAAGAATCCCTCACTAGCATTGTAGGTTTCTACATAGCCCATAGTGGGCGAGGGAATCAACTTTTCGAATTGGGCACGGTATGGTTTAAAACTAACGCCACCATGCATATACAACTCAAGATTCGGCCAAATTTCCATGATGTTATTTGTCCCCTTGAGCTCCATTATTCTTTTCAATAAAACTAGAGTCCAACTAGGTACTCCAGCAAGTATACTCACGTCCTCTTCCTTGGTCGCTTGTGCCATCGCTTCAATCTTTTCTTCCCAGTTTTCCATCAATGCTATATCACGCGATGGAATGCGGCGAAGCTCTACCCAAATTGGGAGATTTCGGATAATGATGGCAGACAAATCTCCAGTATACCCTTCTTCATTGAATGGGTTGATTTTAGATGAGCCTCCAACGACAAGAGTTTTTCCGGCATAAAGTTTTGCATCAGGTTTTAAATTGTACCACATGGCTAGCAAGTCTTTGCCGCCTTTGTAGTGACATTCCTCTAATGCTTCTTGGGTAACAGGAATAAACTTACTTCGAGCATCTGTTGTGCCAGATGATTTGGCAAACCATTTCAATTTGGAAGGCCATAGCACATTCTGCTGACCTTCGCGAAGCAAATCAATATATGGTTTGAAATCTTCGTAGGTGCGAATAGGCACAGCTTGCTGAAAGTCTTTGATTGATCTGATATTGGAAAAATTATGTTCCAAACCAAATCGCGTAAGCGCTGCCTCATCCACCAATTTTTGAAAAGACTCAGTCTGAACCTCTACGGGGTACTTCTTGAATAATTCAATCTGGTGAATTCGCTTTTTAATAAACCATGAAAACAGCGAGTTCAGCGGCATACTTTACACTTTGATACAAGGCGAATATAATCATTTTACGCGATGTGTTTCATGTATCATATATAGTATGCTTTTTTCGCCCCGCGACATAATAGATGCAATCTTTTCGATGTTGGAAGTTTTTGAAATCAACTCATCTAAAATGGTACGCTCAAGATCAGTCCAATGTTGACCAGCTCTGCTCGATAATTGATTCTCCTTTGGAGCGAAATAATTCTGTTCTATGATGATGTCAAAAATGTCTTTTCTGTATCCGTCTTCCTCTTGAATGGTTAAACTTTCATTTGAACATTCTTTCAGGTAATCTTGGACTTGCTTAGCCAAATCTTCTTTTTTCGAGTTCTCTATTCGCTCTTTGATGGGATCTACTTTTGCACGTATCAATTCAAACAAAGCTTTAGGTCCCAAACGCTCACCGGCTAGAGCTCCGTAAAAGGAAATGGACTCTTGGAACTGATCAAATCGTTTGTCTGGCGTGCCGAGTAGGATTTTTGAAATAGCAGTCCCACTCACAGAAATCCCTTTTTCTTGCAGCTCTTCTATACATTTTGATAGAAAAGGTTCTTGGACAGCCTCTGATAATGGCATCCTAGATTCTTTGCGTTTTGGCGGATTTGTAGCAATGATGGCATTGAGAAATAGCGTTCCGTATTTATCAAATTTGGAAGCACTCACTCCAGATACCAATAGCATTTCTTCTCTTGTTACGGGCATTTTTTCTACCATTTCGTGAAGTGTTGAATCGTGAAAAATTACATAAGGAGGTACATCTTCATTTCGAGCGATCTCTTTGCGTAGCATGCGCAATTGCTCGAAAATCAGCTTGTCTAACATCAACTCAGATTTTATTCGCATTGACCTGAAATCCATTCTGCGATCATCTTCTAATGAGAAGTCTTCAATCGCCTCCTCAATTTTTTCTTCCTTCTTCACGAGATCAATGGTGAAACTTCCCTTGAGAACTTGCTCGCCAAATGATGTTACTGATAGTTTTTTGTCTTCATCATAATGGATTTCTAAAAGACCAATTTGGATCATTTGAAGTATGTAGTAATTCCAATCTTGGAAACTGATATTCTTGCCAACTCCGTATGTCTTTATCGTGTCAAGTTTCTTCTCTAATATCTCAGCATTACGAGAACCACGCAGCGTATTAACAAGTAAGTAGATTCCTAGATTAACGCCGATTGACGATGCGCGTACAACGGCAGATAATGCCATTTGCGCTTGAATTGTTCCATCAAAATGCTTTGGTGGATCCTTGCACACATCACAATTATTGCAGTTCTCTCTAAGATTTTCTCCAAAGTAATTCAGCAAGATCTTCCTTCTGCAAATTTGCGCTTCAGCATATTCTTGTACGCGATCAAGTTTTTCTTTATTGATCTCAGGCATTCCGCTTTGCTTAGCAAAATCACTCAGGAGAATAATATCACTAATGGAGAAATATAGACAGGTCTCGCATTTTGTTCCATCACGACCGCCGCGACCAATTTCTTGGTAATAGCTTTCTATACTTTTAGGAAGATTATAGTGCAGAACATATTTTACATTGCTCTTGTCTATACCCATTCCAAAAGCAATGGTGGCGCACACTACATCAACATCGTCATTAATAAACTGCTCTTGAATTTTATTTCTTTCTTGAGGACTCATTCCTGCATGATAAAACACGGCCTTAATACCTTCATGTTGTAATTCACCAGCAAGAGCTTCTGTAGTCTTTTTCGCAGTGCAGTAAATAATTCCGCTTTGATTTTTATGTCTGCGAATAATGGATAGGATATCGCGGATCTTATCTTTTTTCTTTAAACCGAACTTAACAGCAAGACTCAGATTTGGTCTGTCGAAAGAAGAAACAAATAGTTCCGGATCTTTGAGACCGAGATAAGTGAGGATGTCCTGTTTCGTTAGCTTGTCCGCAGTCGCAGTTAGAGCCATCATCACTGCATTCGGATGTGCTTTGCGAACCATTTCAAGCTGTTTGTATTCTGGTCGAAAGTCATGTCCCCAATTGGATACACAGTGCGCTTCATCAATAGCAATAAACGAAACAGGCAGTCGCTGCACGAACCATTGCATTGAACCAAGACATTTCTCTGGCGACATATAAAGTATTTTGATGTCGCCATTGCGAGCAGCGATTTCTATTTTTTCTGCTTCTTTTGGTGTAAGAGAGCTATTGAGAAATTCTGCTTTAATGCCATGAGACTTCAGGGTGTCTACTTGGTCTTTCATCAATGAAATAAGAGGAGAGATGATGATGGAAACTCCTTCCATCATCAGCGCGGGTATTTGATAGCACAGGCTTTTCCCACCGCCAGTAGGCATCAACACAAAGGCATCTTTACCAGATACTATTGTATCAATAATCTCTTTTTGTAACGGACGGAAGGTATCATAACCAAACGACTCTTTCAATACTTCATTTGCACTTTTCATCTCGCTCTCATTTTTGCAGTGCAAAGAAGAATCTCTTTTTCCGAATATCCTATTCAAGAATATTCACGACATATTCCGCGCTGAAATATGGTTGATGTTTGATGGTTGACTTTTGATGTATTTTAAAAAAGGCTCTGAAAAACTTCGTTTTTCAAGGTTTTTGATGTTTTTACATCAACCATCAGACATCAAACCTCAACCATGCGCAGAGCGCTGTGACCACGAAGGGAATCGAACCCCTACCTAGAGAACCGGAATCTCTCGTTCTATCCATTAAACTACGCGGCCAAAATAAAACGGTCGCGAAGATAATGTAATTAGTGTGCTCGAGGTAGTTGGTGGTAAGTAGGAGGTGGTAGGTTTTAGGAATTCGGAATCTGAAATCAGGAATCCGAAATCCGAAATCCGAAATCCGAAATCCAGAATTAATCCCGCATAAAATTCGTTAGGGCAAAAAAAAAGACGTCATTTCTGACGTCTTTGTAGTAGCGGGGACAGGACTCGAACCTGTGGCCTTTGGGTTATGAGCCCAACGAGCTACCAACTGCTCCACCCCGCAATGTATATCTTGGTATATTTACTTCTTTTCAACTTATTCTCGCTTTCGAGAATGTTTCCCTTTTGAGGGGTGCAAATATAGACTAATTTTGTTACCGCAAAATAATAATTTCAAAAACTTGGAAAATAAACACCGCGCAGGCTTTGTAAACATC
The DNA here is from genome assembly GCA_046046035.1 of Bacteroidota bacterium. GTDB lineage: Bacteria > Bacteroidota > Bacteroidia > Flavobacteriales_D > Sanyastnellaceae > JAIXWP01. Next base: position 9,778 of record JBJOKO010000064.1, read on the forward strand.
ATCGGAAACCCGAATGCAGGCAAGTCAACACTCATGAATGCCTTGCTTGGCGAGAAGTTGAGCATCGTTACCCCTAAAGCTCAAACCACCCGCCACCGCATCATGGGTATCCTCAATGGTGATGATTACCAAATCGTCTACAGCGATACTCCAGGTGTTTTGGACCCAAAATACAAGCTTCACGAAGGGATGATGAAGACCGTAGGCACCGCTCTTATCGATGCCGACCTCATCATTTTGGTAGTGGATTCTTCGGATAAACACCAACTTCACCCTGGAACTCTAGAGAAAATTCAAAAAACAGAAATTCCTGTTTTCGTTGTCCTTAACAAATTTGACTTAGTTGGGAATGAAGGTTCTAACGCGGCTTTCGCGATCTACAAAGAACTTCTACCCAACGCTAGAATTTTCCCAGTATCTGCATTGGAGAAAATTTATGTGAAAGAACTTCTTGAAGAAATCACAGCGCAACTCCCTGAATCACCTCCTTATTTCCCAAAAGATGAATTGAGCGATAGAACAACTCGTTTCTTCTGCGCAGAAATTGTTCGTGAGAAAATCTTCATGAATTACGATCGTGAAATTCCATATTCCACAGAAGTAATGATCGAAGAATACATTGATGAGCCAGAAATCGCTCGTATTCGTGCGTTGATTATTACCGAACGTGAATCTCAGAAACGAATCCTTATTGGTCACCAAGGTTCAATGCTTAAGCGCGTTGGAACTCAAGCTAGAAAGGATATGGAATCATTTATTGGTAAAAAAGTATTTCT
>JBJOKO010000065.1:0-10504 GCA_046046035.1 Bacteroidota bacterium
TCTGTAAGATTAACATTGCCTCCAATTTCAACATCAATAATATCTTTCTTTCTATTGTCAAAACTCAAACTATATGACTGAGTGAAGGAATTTGAATAACTCAATGCATCATTAATAGAAACCATATTTCTATTGAAAGCCCCAGAGGCTGCGATATTGATGTTCGTTCCTATTTTTCGAATAGGAGTAGAGAACTCAAGATCGAGCTCATTTTCGTATGCATGAGGCGCATTAATTGGCTTCACGATCTGAGATAATTGATCATCATAAGTACGTGAAGAAATGATCTGATTTTTTGTGTACTTTGAATACACACCGACATAAAAATCAGTAAATGAAAATTGATCGAAAATCATCCAACTAAGATCCATTTCATGATATTCTTCTGGAACAAGCAAGTTATTACCCACCGTAACTTGTTGTGGATTTGCATTGTTGACAGCATTGTATAGCTGCGAAGCGGAAGGTGCCGTGATGCCGCTTCTAAAGTATGCACTAACTCTTCGACCTGATTTATATTCGTTGTTATACCAAAGTTGTGGTAAGAAATAATTGAAGTTACGCGCTCCAGTTAATGTCAAAGAATCGTTGCTTGAAAAGGATTCTAGACGATTTGCAGAATAGGTTAAACTAACTGAAAAGCGCGTCTTGTCGTTGAATTTATTGAGACTTAGTTTATTGTCAATAGTTTGTAGTGTTCTTTCAAAAGGATATTGCATAATGACATCATTTGTCTCACCGGCTACCTGCATATTTTGTGTGCGGTCTTTGGTTGCTAGATTTAATCCTCCTTTTATGTCGTATGTAATTCGAAAGTCTTTGATGATTTTTCTTGAAATACTTCCATTGATCAAATAATACGCTGTCTTATCTCGATTGTCTTGAAATTGATCAATCATATATGTGCTATCGAGCAGCGCGAAGTATTGTTCATTTGTCCAATCGTTGTTGTCGCTTCCATCTGTATAGTTTGTGTTTGCTTGGATTCTGAACACATCCCATTTTCCAGAAAGTGTTTTGAAATAATTCAAGTCAGTATTAGCGCTAAGCTGATCGTTGGTTGATTTAGAGTCTTGAATTAACTCTTGATAGACGTTATTTTCAAGAATACTAGTAAATGAATTTCCTGAGGAGCGAGCGGTATTGTATGAAACGTTTCCTTTAAAAGTGATGACTTGTGTGCTATCAATTTTGAAACGAATGTTGGTGTTCAATGCGTGTGTAAAGTTCTTCTTTGAGTTGGAAGAATTTGATTCCTGCTCGTAGACTGATTCACCTAGAAAAGTCTTGGTTTCGCTGGTTTCTGTGAGCAATTGATCGACACCATTTCCCATGTAACTGAAGTTGAATCTTCTGTTTTTAACGGGTTCATAAGTGAAGTTCAATCCTCCTGCCCCAGATGAATTCAATCCATAGATTTTTTGTCCAAAGTTGATTGGAGCATTATTTCCGAAATTGAAACCACCGTTCATTCCTCCTTGAAAATCGATGTAATCGTTGATGCTAAATCCAAACTCGTTTACATTGTTGTACATGCCTAAAACAGCGAACTGATGAGTTGGATCGAAGCGGTAAGCTTTTGCTGTACCCTTGTATCGACCGTCCGTTCCCGCGCCGGCGGTAACGTCTCCAAACCAAGCATTTTTTTTATCTTTTTTTAATGTTAGATTGATGGTTTGTTCTCTTGTTCCATCATCAGAACCAGTGAGCTCGCTTTGATCGCCCTTGCCTTCATAGACCTGAACTTTTTCAATGGCATCTGCAGGAATATTTTTAGTAGCAACAGTTGGATCGCTGCTAAAGAATTCTTTTCCATCAACAAGTACTTTCTGCACATCTTTTCCTTGTGCCTTGATATTGCCTTGTTCGTCTACTTGAACACCCGGAAGTTTTTTCAATAAATCTTCAGTACTCGCATCGGGTTGAGTTTTGAAAGAATCTGCGCGGTATTCAAGTGTATCGCCATTCATTTTAATTGGAATAGCTTCGGCCTCAATATTCACCACTTTCATATCCGTAATTTGGGATTTCAATTGAATAATCCCAAGATCGTTCCCGGCTTGAAGAGGCACTTTTATAAGCTGATAATGCGTCTCATAACTGGTCAGTGCGCATTGTAAAAGATAATCTCCATTGGCAACAGATTTAATGGTGAATGCCCCATTGGCGTCTGTCATGGCAAAGTATTCGAAAGTTGAATCAAGTGGCGAAAGCAATGAAACCGTTGCAAATGGAAGGGTTTCGTTGGATTCATTGATTACAGTTCCTTTTAGATTGTTTTGAGAAACTCCTATTACACTAGAAATTACAAACCCGATTAGTAAGAAGTATCTCATTATTTCATTTTAATAATTACACTGTTTCCATCGCCCGAACCATAAATTTCTTCCATCTCTTTTTCTTTTTCAATTACGATTTTGTCGAACTCTTCTTTGGTCACTTTTTTTCCGTCCTTCGGACGAGTGATGGTTTTTTTATCCAAAGGTTTAAGCGCAATTTTGGTTGCAACATATTTTGTCATTCCTTTATTCATGTCTACTTCGAGAATGGCTCCTGGCAAACCATTGAGACCATTCGGTCCGATTGCATTTTTTATTTGAGGAGTAAACCAAGCCGTAACCATTGAACTATCAAGTGTAGTAGTAGCTTCCATGCACATGTAGTCGAGAATCATTTTTTGTTTACCGGTGATTTTCCATTTCGGAACTTCTATTTTTTCTTCAATTAGGAATTCACGATTCATGAATTCTTGTTTTTGAAGAGATACATTTTTTGTTAAATCAATGTATAGTTGTGAATCATCTCCTTCGGTGTGCATTCTGAACATGGGACCACCTTCCATGCGCATTTTTTTCATTTTTGCTTCATTAGCTGCTCGGGTGATACTATCATTTTGTAAAAACAGCGTTTGTGTAGGATCGAAAAATAATTGCTTGAAAAATGTCTGCTCTTTAGGCATGAACAGGGCCATCATAGCGGCTTGCGCAGAGTCCATTCCTTCGGTCGAAATTTCGAAGGTGATAAGTTCGTTGTAATCAATTACGCCAGATGTATCCGATTGCCCATTGCAGAATGTGATAGAAAGGGCTCCGATTGCAGCCAAGAACAAGGTTTTCATTGATTGTGGTTTTTACAAATATGTTTAAACTTTCGTGAACTAAGCACATTGAAAATGACAAACTTGGTTAATTTTATTCAATCCGTTTTCCGTACCTTCGCGGGTAGATGAAAATAAGAAGAGAAAAAAACAACTTTAACAAGGGTGATCTGCGCAGGCAGATTTATGATTTGTTTGAACAATCAGACCGCAAACCCTTGAATCACAAGCAGATTTCTGCTGCATTAAACATTACTGATAGTGGTGTAAGAACACTGATATTCACCATTCTTCAAGAAGAGACTGAGCAAGGTAAACTCAATGAAATTGAAAGAGGGAAATTCCTTCTGGTTGCTGCTCCAGTTCAGAATTTTATTGGAAAAATTGAAATTAACCGTTTCGGTAAAGGATATGTTTCTGTAGAAGGTTTTACCAAAGACATTGAAATTCCAAAAGGAAAAACAATGTTCGCTCTTTACGGCGATATGGTAGAAGTGAGCTTTAACCCGAAGGGTAGAAACCCTCAAGGAAAGATTATTCGTGTTGTCGAAAGAGCACGCAGAGAATTTGTCGGCATCTTGCAACAAAGCAAGGCGGGGATGTTTATGCTGCCATCGGATAAGAAAATTCACGTTGATTTTTTCATTTCGAAAGAACAACTGAATGGTGCTAAAGCAGGGCAAAAAGTTCTTGTACAAATTCTGGATTGGGACCGTCCAGAGGCTAGTCCATTTGGTCGTGTTACAAAAATATTCGGTCTTCCAGGTGAGCACCAAGCTGAGATGCACTCTATCATTGCTGAGTTCGGTTTGCCTTATGAATTCACCGACGAACTTGAAGAATTGGCAAATAGAATTCCAGCCGATTTGACTCAACGAGAGATTGCAAAACGTCGAGATTTTAGAGGAATAACCACATTCACGATTGACCCATTTGACGCGAAGGATTTCGATGACGCACTGTCTATTCAAAAATTAGAAAATGGAAATTACGAAGTCGGTGTGCATATCGCCGATGTGAGTCATTACATGGAAATTGGCGGACCATTGGAAGCGGAAGCTTTCAATCGTGCAACGAGTGTCTACCTTGTAGACCGCACCATTCCTATGCTTCCAGAGCGACTGTCGAATTTCTTATGTTCGCTTCGCCCTCATGAAGAGAAACTTTGTTTTAGTGCCGTGTTCGAATTAGATGAAAATGCGGAACTCGTAAAAGAATGGTTTGGTCGTACAGTAATTTACAGTGATCGTCGATTTACATACGAAGAAGCACAGGAAATTATTGAAGAAGGACCAGAATCAAAAGGAGATTTTGCTAGCGAAATTTTAATACTAAATGATCTTGCGAAGAAATTGCGCAAGGCTCGTTTTGAAGATGGAAGTATCGATTTCTCAAGTGAAGAAGTGAAATTCAAACTTGATGAAAAAGGCGCTCCTATTGGTGTGTACGTGAAGACCATGAAAGATTCAAATCAATTGATTGAAGATTTCATGTTGCTTGCCAACCGCCGTGTAGCGGAGTTTATTGGAGATGCAACGAATAATATGAATGCGGGTAAAACTCCGAAAACATTTGTGTATCGTGTGCATGCTGAACCTGATGAAACGAAGCTTCAAACACTTCGCACATTCGTTAAACAACTTGGTTACAAACTTCCTTATGCGAAAGAAGAAGGAAGTGTTGGTATTATCAAGAGTTTGATGAAAGCTGTTGAAGGCGAACCGGAGGAAGGAGTTATTCGCACAATGGCGATTCGCGCTATGGCGAAAGCTGAATATTCTACTGAAAATATTGGCCACTACGGATTGGCTTTTGAATATTATACACACTTCACAAGTCCTATTCGTCGATATCCAGACATCATGGTGCATCGCCTTTTGCAGCACTATATCGATAAAGGAAGAAGTGTTGATCAAAACGAATATGAATTCCGCTGCCGTCATAGTTCATTGATGGAGAAGCGTGCATCTGAAGCGGAGCGTGCGTCGATTAAATTCAAACAAGTTGAGTTTATGTTGGCGAGCGTTGGTGAAGTATTCGATGCCATGATTTCCGGACTTGCTGGATGGGGATTGTATATCGAAGTGACTGAGAATAAGTGCGAAGGATTGGTGCCTATGGATTCGTTGATGGGCGACAATTATGAGTTTGATTCGGAACGTTACATCGTATATGGCTTGCGCAAAAAGCGTGAGTTCCACATGGGTGATAAAGTGAAGATTCGCGTGGTGGGTGGCGACATTCAACAGCGAACTCTTGATTTTGAATTGGTTGATGAGGGCATGGATGCCATGAGCAAATTTGCCATGAAAGACATTGTTCGTGAACCAAGACAACAACGCGGAAGGGACAGCAGAGGCGGCTCTCGTGGCGGTTCTAGAGGTGATTCACGAGGTGGTTCACGTGGTGGCTCAAAAGGCGGTAAACGCAGATAGAATTTAGGAACACTCGAGTTCACTTGTTTTAACTTGTGTTCGGTTTGTTGATACACTATCTTTGAAACTTAAAATAATTAAATAAATAACTGCATGAAAAATTTTACTCTAATGCTTGGTGCGGTTGGTCTTGCGGCGTCAATGAACGCTCAATTGATCAATCCTGGTTTTGAATCTGGTGTAATGACTGGATACGGTTGGTCTGAAAATTCAACCAACTTTGGTACTCCACTTTGCGACGCATCTTGCGGCGATTGTGGTGGTGGTTGTGCTCCACAAGCTGGTACTTACTATGCTTGGTTCGGTGGTGCTGGAACAGGTACAGCTGAAGATGGTCACCTTTCTCAACAAGTTCTTTTCTCTAACGGAACTTCAGCATCTCTTTCTTTCTACGTAATGGTAGGTAACCTAGGTGATGGTGGAGAAGACCGTTGCGACGTTTTTGTTGATGGCGATATTTTGCATACTGTATATGCAACAGATTCTGCTTCAATCGGTGGTGACTATGCTCAAATGACTTTGGATCTTTCTGCTTACACAGATGGTGATGCTCACGTTATCGGCGTAAACGGTTATTCAACTAACGGTTCTTCTATCTTGTTTGACACTTTCTCTTTGTCATTCGATGGTGCTGAGCAAGTTGGTATCAATGAATTGCTTAACAATGAAGCAAATTCAACTGTTTATCCAAACCCAGCAACTAACCAATTGAACCTTCAATTCGGTTCTAACATTACTGGCGAGACTACAGTTGTAATCTACGACATGAATGGTAAAATCGTTCGTCAAGATCGTTTGATGGAAGTTCAAAACACTACATTCTCTTTCGATGCTACTACACTTGTTAATGGTGTTTACAGCGTGAAAGTATTGAACAATGGTTCAGTAGAAAACCACAGTGTTGTGGTTGCTCACTAAGACTTAGTTCTTTAAAAATATAGAAACCCCTCACGGATTCCGTGGGGGGTTTTTTATTTGCTAGGGTAAAGGGGAGAGGGTAAAGGGGATAGGGTAGATTTGAGAGGGTAGAGGGAAAGGATTGTATATTTATGGTTCTATGAAATGACAGTTCTATGAAAAGAATCTCTATAATTTTGATTTGAATTTTGTATTTTAAGTTTTAATACTATTACGCAATGAACACAAATTACCTCAATAGTGCAATCAAGCAATTTGAATATTACAAAATGCTTGGAGATAAAACATTCGCTCAAATTCCGGACGATAAACTCTTTTGGCAATTCAACGAGGATAGCAATAGCATTGCTACAGTAGTAAAGCATTTAGCGGGCAATATGCTTAGTCGATGGACGGATTTTCTTACATCGGATGGAGAAAAGGAATGGCGAAACAGAGATTCCGAATTTGATAATGACATCACTTCCAAAAAGGATATGCTCGACAAGTGGGAGCAAGGGTGGAAAGTGTTTCTCGATACTTTGAATTCGCTGAAAGAAGAGGATTTAGAGAAAATAGTTTACATCCGAAATCAAGGTCACACAGTGCTTGAAGCCATCAACAGACAACTGGCACATTATCCATATCATGTCGGACAAATTGTATTTATCGGGAAGATGGCATCAGGACAATGGAATTCGCTCTCCATACCAAAAGGAAGCTCCCAAGCGTACAACGCAGATAAATTCGCTCAAGAAAAGAAGCCGGGACACTTTACGGATGAGTACCTCAAGAAGTGATTTCTGATTTCTGATTTCTAATTTCTGATTTCTGATTTGTGGTTCCTGAGTTTTTCGAAGTCTAGATTAATTATTTAGTTATATTCGTTATCTAAACTTCGAAATGATGCGAAATTATTATTTGCTTTTTACTATAAGGTTAATTGGATTAGTCGGCTTTATTTCTTTACTTACAGGTTGTGAAGTTCTCGAACCCACAGGTTACCGAATGACCACTCAGAATATTCCACTACTGGAAGAAGCTGGAGAAGTCCAAGTTCACGGCGCGCTTGGATTGAATCATGTCGAAGGAATTTTTGCCGTTTCACCTATTAATCATGTTGGAATAATCGGAAGTCGTTATGCAAATTCTACTCGCGGTAAAACTGATGAGATAGGTTTAGGTTTATATTATAAATTCAAGAACAACTTTCTTTTGGAGAGTTACGCAACGATAGGTCGTTCTGATTTTTCTGCAATGAGTGACATTGAAGGGGATGGAACCGATTTTTTTGTTGATTATAGAACCCGCACTACAAATGATTTCAAATATTCAGCGAGAAGTGTGCAGTTGAATTTGGGTTATATCATAGACAGAGGAGCATTCTCTGTCTCGACAAAATTCACACGAGCAAATTATGACTACTACATGTATTCCAAGGAAGTGTATAGCGAAGGATTGATGGAAAACCCTCATGTCGTGGAGAGTTATTTCTTCAACAGTTTTGAAAATAAGCAGTTTCATGCGTTGACTATTGCCCCTACATTTAGCTTTAAACAAGGACTTTTTTATTTCCAAACCCAACTGGTTTTTACAAACTTTATTGGAAATGAAAAACCATACGAACCTAATGGAAGGTTCATCCCAAAGGCCATTTGGTCTACAAGTGTTGGAATCGATATTAAAACAAAAGAGTGGTTCAAAGAGCTAAAAGCAAAACCGACGCTCTAATTATTTTTGATTTTTTATTGCTTATTTTTTATTTGGAATTTTTCAGCCTGTCGAAGGACGGTTCCTGAGCCTGTCATCGATTAGATTAACTTTATTATATTTGATATCTAGACTATTTAAAATGAAAACAAAAGCTTCTAATTTAATATTCTTTAATGTCTCTATAGTCGCATTGTTGCTGTTGTTGGAGGGATGCGCGGGCGTGCAGCCTACGGGATACCGCGTTACCACTCAAAATGTACCCATGCTGGAAGAGGCAGGAGAAGTACAAGGACATTTGGCAGTCGGTCTTAATCATAGTGAACTTATTGGCGCAATTTCTCCTATTAAACATATTGGAGTAATTAGTAGTAATTATTCTAATGAATTGGGAAGTTCGACAGAATATGGTATCGGACCTTATTATGCTTTTCGAAATGGACTTAGAATCGAAGCCTATGCAAGTGCGGGACGTGCGTATTATTTCGAGGAATTCGGAAAAGAAAGATATGGAATTGCCACTGGTTCTGGGCGTATGACATACCATCATTCAATGGTGGATTTTGCATACAATAAGAAAAACCTTCAATTGAATGTCGGTTTAAAAACGGACTATGGAACTTTCGCTTTGTCTGGGAAATGGACAAGAGCATATTACGACCACTATACCTATTTATCCGAGACCTATTCAAGAGAAACATGGAGCACTCCTCTGAGAATGAACACCTATTTCTATAATAGCTTTGGAAAAACAACTTATGATCTTGCCTCATTAGCGTTCACTTACAGCTATAAAGTTAAATGGTTTTATTGTCAAACTCAATGCTCTCTTACCACGTTTGTTAGAGGTAAAATGCCATTCGAACCGCACAATGAATTTTACCGTCCAATTTTAATCTCAACAAGTGTTGGCATTGATTTAAATGTATTTCGGGCGCGCCATAAAGAAACCAAAAAGAGAACGTACAATAACATCAAAGACGATAAACTGTAATATAAAATCTCCCCTTTCCCCTATACCCTCTACCCTAGAACCTTCACCACAAGCACAAAGTCATCCATAACGTATCCTTCACCAATATCCAAGACTTCTTCTCTGCGAATGGTAAACCCTTGAGAGAAATAGAAATCCTTGGCCTTGTTGCGTTTATTAACGTTGAGTTCTACTTCATTGCCGCCTTTTTGAGCAACACGTTTCTTTACTTCTTCTAATAATATTTTCCCAATGCCCTTGCCATGTTGATCAACATCAACGTACAATTTGTGAAGTCTCCAAATGCCATTTTCATTTTGACCATAGGACGCAAACCCTACCGAACGATCATTCGGTTTGTATAGAATAAACTCACATCCTTGTTCTGTCATCTGTTTTTCTAAAGATTTCGAACCGTACATCAAATCGAGCATATATGTGATCTGACCGGCAGAAATAACATCCTTATAGGTAGGCGGCCAAACACGAGAGGATATGGCTTGTATCTCAGGAATATCAGTGAGTGTGGCAGTATAAATCATCCGTGAACCGTTTCTTTTTTTCCGTACTTAAGCATAAGTTGTCCTTCAAACTCTAGAATCTCTTGCCAACGAGCATCTACATCGATACCTGTTCCGTATTTTCTTGCTAGAGTAATGAACGTGGTATAATGATCTGCCTCGCTTACCATCAAATCATGATAGAAAGCACGTAATTCAGGATCGTTGATTTCTTGCGACAGCACACGGAAACGTTCACAACTGCGCGCTTCAATCATTGCACCAAAAAGCATATTGTCTACTAATTGACGTTCCTTACTATCTCCTCCACGTTTGATGAACGCCGCAATCTCATGCACATATTCATCCTTACGCTCACGACCCAATTGATAGCCTTTGCGTTGAATGATGTCGTGCACTTGCCCAAAATGCTCCATCTCCTCCTTCGCAATACGAATCATAGCCTCCACTAACTCCGGAATATCTGGATGGCGAATAATATTCGTAATCGCATTGCTCGCGGCCTTCTGCTCACAATACGCATGGTCCGTGAGAATTTCAGAAATGTTCTTCTCCACAATATTCACCCAACGAGGATCGGTAGGCAGCTTCAATCCCAACATGACTTTCTTTTTCTTTTCCATTTTCCAAAAATAGCTCGTTTGTTTTAATGTTGGGAAATTGGACACTGAGTTCACGGAGTTTCACAGAGTTTTTGGAGTATTTATTTTTCTGGAAATCCCATCTCTTAATACAGGAACATTGAAGTTAATCAAGAGACCAACCTTGTGTTTAGAAAGTTTCAGATAGGTCAATAATTGTGCATGATGGAGATCATTGACTGCTTCCACAGATTTGAGTTCAACTACTATTTGGTCTTCAACTAGTAAAT
>JBJOKO010000066.1:0-10472 GCA_046046035.1 Bacteroidota bacterium
TGATCTAGCTACTGGAACTCCAGTAGGAACAGCTGAATTGCTTGATGGCGATTTTGGCGTTGCTACTTTGTGTATTCCACAAGGTTGCTATTCTGTTGATGTAGATGGTGGAAACTTCCCTGGTGAAGTTGCTTGGGAAATTATCACTTTCGAAGGTATGGTTCTTACTGGCGGTGCTCCTGCAAGCGGACTAGTTCTTTCTATCGGTGAAGTTTGTATTCCTGGTTGTATGGACATCAACGCTACTAACTACGATCCTAACGCTACTATCGATGATGGTTCTTGCGCATACTGTGCTCCTGGTGAGCAATTGTTAGTATTCGCTATGACTGATGAATTCGGTGATGGTTGGAATGGTGCTCAATATTTCATCGCTGATGAGGCTGGCAACATTATAGCTACTGGTAGCTTAGATGCTGCTGCTGGTGGTGATAACTCTTTCACAGGGGTTGATACATATTGCTTGGCTACTGGTTGCTACAACGTAACGGTTACTTCTGGAGCTTGGGCTGCTGAAGTTGGTTGGAGCCTTCAAGATCAAAGCGGTAACGAAATTGCTGGCGGTGGAGCTCCTGTAACTGGCGCTGCATTCGCTTGGGCTGGTGCTACTGGTTGTACAATCCCAGGTTGTACTGACGCAGGTTGTAACAACTACAACCCACAAGCTAACGTAGATGATGGTACTTGCGAATGTCCTCCTGCAAACGATGATTGCGCTAACGCTGAAGCTATCGGTTGCGGTGTAACTGTTGCTGGTACTACTATCAACTCTAATGATGATACTGCTGCTGCTGGTGATTGCCAAGGTATTGCTATCACATCTCCAGGTGTTTGGTATACTTTCATTGGTACAGGTGAACAAGTAACTCTTACAACTTGCGCTTCTGGTGTTGACTCAAAAATCAGTGTTTATGCTGGTGCTTGTGGAGCCCTTGCTTGCGTGGCTGCTAACGATGATGATCCAGCTTGTACTGGTTTCGCTTCTACAGTAACTTTCACTTCTCAAGCTGCTGTTCAATACTTCGTACTTGTTTCTGAATTCGGAGCAGGTCAAGGTATCGACTTCGAACTTGTGATGACTTGTACTACTTGTGCTAACGTTCCAATCAATGATGACTGTGCTTCTGCACTTCCTCTTCCTGATGGTGCTGAAGTTCCAGGTAACCTTTGCTGCGCTAACCCAGATGATATTTCTGGTTGTAACCCATTCGGCACTGGATACGGTGTATGGTACACAATGAACAGTGGTAGCTTCGATACTTTCGACTTCACTCTTCAAAACGTTTCTGGAACAAACGCTGGTCTTGTAGTATTTGAAGATCTTGGCGGTGGTTGCGCTAACCTTAACCCAATCGCTTGCTGCGGTCCAGTGGTTGACCAATGTGCTGGTAGCTTGTTTGCTGCTAACATCCCAGTTACTCAAAATACTCAATACTACTTCTTAGTTTACACTAACGATGCAGTTGGTTGCGGTGACTTCACACTTATCGCTGACCTTACTGGTGTTGGTTGTACTGACCCATTGGCTGATAACTACGATCCAATCAACACTATCGAAGATGGATCTTGCACATACACTTCTGCTCCTGCAAATGACCTTTGCGCTGATGCAACAGTTCTTACTTGTGGTGCTACAATAAACGGTACTACTTCACTATCTACAGCTACTGGCGCTCCAACTGCTTGCGGACTTTCTGCAAACGATAACGGTGTTTGGTATACTTTCGATGGTACTGGAGAATTCCACACTATCAGCACTTGCGGTTCTGCTATCGATACTCGTATCGAAGTTCTTTCTTCTACAAACGGTTGCGCTGGTCCAATGACTTGCGTTGTTTCTGAAGATGACGATGCTGCTGACACAGGCTGTGGTTTCTTCGACGGCGACGATGCTGTTGTTGATTTCATCTCTACTGTTGGTACTACTTACTTCGTTTATATCACAGCTGGTTCTGTTGATACGAACGGTGACTTTATCAATGACCTATTCGATGGTTCTTTCCAAATCACTATGGATTGTGCACCAGTAATCAATGGTTGTACTAACCCTTGCGCTTGTAACTACGATGCTACTGCAAACGTTGATGACGCTTCTTGCGAATACTTCTCTTGCGTAACTTGTACTAACGGTGTTGCGGTTATGATGGATATGACAGATTCATTCGGTGACGGATGGAATGGTGCTACTTACGAAATCTCTGACCTTGCTGGTAACATCGTTGCTGAAGGTTCTATCGATGCAGCTCAATGCTCTGTAGATGCAAACAACTTCGCTGGCCCAGAATCTGGATTCGACGTATTCTGCCTAGAAGACGGTTGCTACAACATCACTGTTGGTGGTGGTACATGGGATGCTGAAATTTCTTGGTCTCTTAACGATGACGCAGGAAACACAATCGTAGGTGGTATTGCTGAAACATTGTCATTCACTATCGGTGCTGGTGTTTGCGGTTGTACTGACCCAGGCGCTTGTAACTACGATGCGGCTGCTACTGATGACAACGGTTCTTGCGAATACACTACTTGCTCAGGTTGTACTGATGCAACTGCTTGTAACTATGACGCAACAGCATCTATCTCAGATCCAGCTGCATGCTGCTACGCAAACTGCGTTACTCTTATCATGAACGATTCATTCGGTGATGGTTGGAATAACAACGTAGCTGTTATCGTAAATGAATCAACAGGACAAATCGTTGCTACTGCAACATTGGATGATGGTACTACTGGAACAGTTAACCTTTGCCTTGAAGATGGTTGCTACAGAATTACTGTAGGTGGCGGTCAATTCGCTGGTGAAGTAAGTTATATCCTTACTGGTACTAACAACGGTATCATCACTGGTGGCGTTAACGCTACTGGTGTTCAATTCAGCACTGGTTCAGGTAACTGTAACCCTGGCTGTCTTGAGCCTTTGGCTTGTAACTACGATCCAACTGCTGGTTTGAGTGATTGCTCACTTTGTGACTACTCAAGCTGCTCAGGTTGTACTTACTCTCAAGCAGACAACTATGATCCAAACGCGACTATCGATGATAACTCTTGTATCTTCAACCTTCAATCTTCTTGCCCAGAAGATTTGAACCAAGATGGTGTTATCGGGGTAGCTGACTTGATCCAATTATTAGGTGTGTTCGGTTCGAACTGTTAACCTAAAAAAGTATAAACAGCATAAAAAAGGTTATGTCATGCAAATGACATAACCTTTTTTTATTTCACAACGTATCAAGTGCACCAACCTAATCTTGTGTGCATGATACCGAAGCGTACTCTTTTTGTAGTTCCATTTCTCCTCTGGTGTGTTTTATTCAACAATAACAGCACAGCAGCAACCTTTGAATGGCTACCTACTTATTCAGAAAGTCAATATTCATTAGTCGGCGGATGTACCGACATGGGGGCATGTAATTACAGCCCAACTGCCTCATTCGACGATGGCTCTTGTTGTTATTCGAATTGTTTTACTCTTACTGTCACCGCAAGCGCTTACCCCGCCGAAGTGGGCTATGTTCTTGAAAATTCTGACGGTGTTCAATTTTTGAATGTTGCATCAAACGGAGCTTCTCAAACTCATAATCTTTGCTTGCCCGATGGATGTTATACATTTCATCAAATTGACGCTTTTGGAGATGGCTGGAATGGGGCAACCTACACCTTGGCCTATTCGGGTGGAGGAGCAACTGTATCTTCAGGAAATTTTCTTAATTCCCCTGCCTACGAAGCATGGGATAAATTCAATTATTTTCTCATTGGTCCAGGTGTTTTAGGATGCGACGATCCTTTGGCTTGTAACTTCGAACCTAGTGCTACTTGTAATAATGGTACTTGCGATTATGAATCGTGCTATGGATGCACCAATCCAACCGCATGCAATTATGCTGTAGCAGCTACTTTCGATGACGGCTCTTGCTGTTCTGAAAATTGCCTTACCCTCGAAATGATCGACTATGTCGGTGATGGATGGGATGATGGAATTTATATCATAGAGGATTTTGAAGGAAATATTGTGGCTACCGGCACACTCGCTTATCCGCTAGATTATGATATTGTCCATTTTTGCCTTCCTGATGGTTGCTACTTCTTTTCTGTAGAAGGAAGCGGTTATCCAGAAGAAATAGAATGGATAATTTCTGACCAAGATGGAAATATCTACAATGGTGATGGCATCTCTGTCACAAATGTAAACTTTGGTCTTGGAAGTGGTGATTGTTATGGGTGCACAGACCCTTCAGCTTGCACTTACAATCCGTTTGCAGTCATTGACGATGGTTCTTGTATAAATGGACCTTGCGTCGCATACGATAACCCATGGACGGCGAGAACAACTACCTTAACTGACTATCCAACTTGTTCAAGCTTTAATATGAACTTGACAGGAGCGACCACCACTTCAATATGCGATGCAACAGTTGTTACTGGAGAAGATGTTTGGATCTCATTTGTTCCATCAACTAATGCAGCTCGATTTACTATTTCAACCACAGCTTGCGATGTTGTGCTGGAATTGATGGATGAAAATTATACTACAATACAAACAATCAACCTAAGGAGTGGAATAGGCAATGAATCATTGAATTATGGTGATTTCATTCCGGGTCAAACTTATTACTTGGGTATCAGAAATTATAATTCTGCTCTTGGAACTGGATTGGTAACTGTATGTGCAATGAATCTTCGCTCATCAACCTGTGATGTAACGGCAGGACCGAGACATTTGAACCAAACTTACAAAGCAGCATTCACTGGAACGTATTCTTATAAGTTTGACTTTATTGATCAAGCTGACGCAAGTGTACACTCATACACAACCGTGTCCTCATCGGTATTCTTACTATGGAACGTGCCCGGTTTGCAGTATGGACACACCTATAATGTAGAAATTACAGCTGTTTATTCACTTGCCAATAGTATCGGACAAACGGAAATAATTTTTGCTGACCCAGGCCCCGTATGCTCTCAATCTATTGAGATAACAAACACACAAACAATTCCCGCTAGTTTTAACTGCGTGAACTATGGCCCAATAAGTCCTAATACTTGGATTTCTTTTGGTCCTTTTGTGAGCGGTGCTTCAGGGCATGAATTAGAATTTGTAAATGTAAATGGACTGGAGGCGCCTGTTTATAAAACTATCGGAACAACAAGACTTTTCAAACTCCGAGACGTTGCTGGAATTAGTGGAGGCAACTCATATAATGTCAGATGCCGACCAACATTTGCAAACGGCTATTCTGTGAGTTGGGGACCTTCTACCTGCATGACTATGGCGTCTTTGAGTAACTTCTTCACCATAGCTAATAACTTTGACTCCGAATTGCAATATTCTGAATCGATATCAGATGTTGAGCAAACATTTGCAGGAAGAATATTCCCTAACCCAAGCGATGGTAAACAATTCAACCTGGCGTTTGTCACCAACGAGGAAAAGTTAATCGAGATTGCAGTTTATGATCTAATGGGAAAATTGGTTCATAAAGATCAAGTCAATCTTACCTCTGATATGAATGTAGAAATCATCCCTAAAATGGAACTGGCAAATGGATTATACAATGTTTACCTCTCTGCAGGAGATGAAACTTATATCGAAAAACTTATCGTGACGAAACAATAATCACAAAGTGTTCTACACCAGAAAAAAGGCGCATCTACAGCGCCTTTTTTTATTGCTATTCCGCAGGAATTCCGCATTGATCTACCAGGAAAACTAACGAAGCCATAGCCGCTGCTCCAAGGCTTAACTCGCGATTATTTACATTTTCAAATACATCATTTCCCGAGTGATGATAGTCGAAATAGCGCTGACTATCGACTGATAATCCAAACAAGGCAATGCGATCATTTTTCAATGGTCCAATATCAACGCCGCTCCAACCTTGTCTGAATGAGAAGAGCTGGTAAGGTTCTAGAAGTGGCTTCCAAGCTTTGAGTTGTGCAAATTGAGCATCAGATCCTTGAATGTTGAATCCTTGAGGAGTAAATCCTCCACCGTCACTTTCAATCGCTGCTATATGAACCTCGTTTTTATATTTTGCTACCGAGGCGTATGTTTCACCACCATCATTTCCAAACTCTTCATTGATATAAAGAATAATTCGTATTGTACGTTTTGGTTTGTAGCCAAGTGCTTTCAAAGCACGAGCAACTTCAATCGACTGCACGATTCCGGTTCCGTCGTCATGCGCTCCCTCACCAATATCCCAAGAATCCAAATGACCGCCTACAACAATATACTCTTCAGGAAACTCTGACCCTCTTATTTCACCAATGACATTGCCTTGCATTTTTCTTGGAAAAACTTCACATGTAAGGTGTAGGGTAAAGGTCAAATTGGGATTGACTTTTAATTGCTTGCTGAGTTCTCTTGAATCCACACTACTAAGCGCCGCTGCAGGGATTTTTGTAACCGAATCATCATATTTCGTGGACCCAGTATGAGCATATTTATCATCTGCTAATGTCAAAGAGCGAATCAAACACCCAACTGCGCCGAGCTTTGCTGCTTCGATTGGTCCTTGTCCACGAATTTCATAAGCTCCTCCATAAGCTGCACCAGTATTGATCAGCATCGGATCCATTGCTTTATTGAAAAAAACAATTTTGCCTTTTACTTTTTCCTCTCCAAGAGCGCGCAACTCATCAAATGATTTTACTTCGATTACTTGAGCCGTAATTGGTTTTTCGGATCCAACAGATCCTCCCAAAGCGACAGCAGGAACATCCATTCTCTTTCCATCAACAGGATAGTACGCAACTTCTTTTTTACCTCTAACCCAATGTGGGACTTCCACAGGCATGATGTAAACGCTATCGAAGCCGTAATCCTGCATCACTTTTTCGCCCCAAAGAATTGCTTTATCGGCACTTTCACTACCCGCAATTCGGTTTCCTATATTCTTGCACAAATAACGGAGGTTCTCATAGCATTCCCCGTTGGTCAGAACCTCATTGTAAATGCTCTTTATCATGGCAGAATCTGATTGTCCAAAGGAGAGTAGGACAACCAAATTCAAAAGTATAATCGTGGCGTATTTTTTTGTCATTAGATCATGTATGAACCGTTATTAATATCAATTCCTTGACCGGTAATGGAATTCTGTTTCCCACTCATTAAGAACTCGACCATTGATGCAATCTCATCGGGTTGTGATATACGCTGCAAAGGCACGTAGCTCATTTGCTGGTCAAATTCATTTTGGTAATCTTTCCCTCCACGATCAGCAAGCATTTGTATTCCCGCTTTTGCCATATCCGTTTCAACCCAACCCGGACAAATTGCATTTACTAAAATCTTCTTAGAAGCCAATTCAACAGCTAAAGATTTGGTTAAACCTAACAAGCCTGTTTTGGCTGTGCAGTAAGCCGTGTAATTGGGTACTCCAAACCTAGCCAAGCAAGATGATGTTATTACTATATGCTTGAATTCTTCCTTTGATGAGGAAAGATAGGGAAGGGCTTCCATTATTGTTGCATATGTTCCGGTCAAGTTCGTAGAAATGATATCATCCCAGCGATCGCCTTCACCATAATGGTTTTCCCCCCCAATGCCTGCATTCGCAAAAACAGCTGAAATATTCAGAGTTTCTGCATTCACAAAACGGAGATTGTTTTTCCAAGCCTCAGAATCCCTCACATCCATCGAAAAAATGAAATGTTGAGATGGATTATTCAATTGCGATAAAGTCGATTCTAAATTGCTAGCTGTTCTTCCCACTAGAATCAGGCGATTCATGCTGTTTTGTGAAAGTCGAATAGCTGTGGCTTGGCCCATTCCTGAACCGGCACCTGTGATTATGATTGTTTTCATTTGAAGATATTGAAACAAAAGTAAGATGCGCGAACACTTCACGCCGTAGCTTTGCCAATAATTATTGTTTTAAAAGCATGAAGTATAATTTGAGTGAAATTACTGACGTGATCAGAAACCGCAGATCGATTACGCCAGAACAATTTAACACAAGGAAAATTCATCGTGAGCAAATCGAGCTTTTGCTCACTAATGCTACTTGGGCTCCATCGCATGGAATGACCCAACCTTGGCGATTCAAAGTGTTTATGGAGGATGGACTAGTAAAACTATCTGAGTTTTTACCATCACTCTACAAAATGAAAACGTCTGAAGAAGCGTTCAATAATGGTAAATTCACCAAAATGAAAGAACGCCCTCTCAAGGCTTCAGCTGTGATCGCTGTTTGCATGGAAAGAGATGCTTCTGGAAAGATTGCTGAAATTGAAGAAGTCGAAGCTGTTGCGTGTGCCGTTCAAAACATAACACTTACTGCTACGGCCTATGGATTCGGTACCTTTTGGGCAACACCGAAACTTATTTACTCTCCAGAAATGAATGATTTTCTAGGATTGAAAGAGAATGATAAATGCCTCGGCTTAATTTATCTTGGATATACAGACAACGAATGGCCAAAGAGTCATAGAAGACCTTTGGAATATGTAACTGAATGGATAGAAAAATAATTGGAATAATCATCTTCTTGTTGGCTTTCAAAGTGGGAAGCTCTCAAGAGCATGTGACCACGCTTGGAGTTCAATTCAAGCCAATGATTACGAGTAAATTTTTTGGAACCACGGCTGAAACTGTTCAGAATGGTGATTTATCATTGAATTTCAATCCAAAATTCGGAATCAACTTCGGAATGATTATCCGAAAAGGATTAACTAAAAACTGGAGTCTGGAAACTGGAATAAACTTGGTGCAAAGAAATTATTCCATTCAATTTAACCACCCTATTCTTGATAAACCAGAGACGCTGAATTTTCGATTTATTGGATACGAAATTCCAATACAAGGGATGATCTACGTGAGGTTGGGGCAAAGATTATTTATGAATGCCAGCGGTGGTTTTTCAATTGACATGTATCCAACGGATGTGGAAAGCCAGTCCGACGCTCGCCGTGATACTTTGCGATTTGACTTTTATCAAACAACTTACAAAAACCGATGGGTGCAATTTTCTGTGTTGGCCAATTACGGTTTTGAATATCGATCGAAAGAATCGGGGTACTTTTACCTTGGCGCTACCTTTCATCGACCATTCTCGGATATCGCCCTGACCGCTGCAAGATTTGATTTGAATACCTATCCTACACGAGTGCAGTTCCCCATCTCCGGCAGTTATCTTACCGTGGACTTTAGATTCTTTTTTCCAGAAGATCCCGAACGTAAGAAAGCCAAAAGCAAAAAGACCCCCAAGTAATCTTGGAGGTCTTCTCTATCAAAAAGTGATTTTTTGAATTAAGCTTTCTTCGCAACTAGGTTGAAAGTAAGTCTGATATCGTTGTTGATCGCTTTGTCACCCAAAGAATCAAAGAAAGATGTAGAACCATATTTCACATCAAATAATGAACGGTCAAGATTGAATGTTCCATTGATATTTACTTGAGTTGCAGTGCCAGTAACTTTTGCTGGGAAAGTGATCTCTTTAGTAATTCCTTTAATAGTGAATTTACCAGTGATTTTGTGAGTGTTACCTGCTTTGTCTGCTTCAGCTTTAACTGAAACTACTTCGAAATTAGCATCTGGGAAAGCAGCTGTGTTGAAGAAATCAGCACTTTTCAAGTGGTTGATCAAGTTTGAGTTCATCTCAGCATCAGTCAAATCTGTGCAAGTGATACCGTTCATATCCACCTTCATTTTACCCGCAGAAACATTGCCTTTAGCAACTGTAACTTGACCACTAGAAACACGGATAGTACCGTCGTGACCAGAACCTGTTACTTTTTCAGCATGCCAGTTAATGGTGCTTGCTTTGTAATCAATGTTGAATTTGCCGTCAGTCAATTGAGCAAATGCTGATGATGCTGCGAATACAGCAACAGCTAGTGTAAGGATGATTTTTTTCATTTGTGTTATTTGTTTTATTGATTTGTTATTTCTGAATTTCTAATCTTATCCAAAAAGCCATTCATGAGTTGAGCCTCACTCTCCGATAGCCCATGCGCATATAACTGAAGACTTTTTACCGGCTCATCTAGTTCACCAATAAATGTGATCCCTTCTTCTGTAATGCGCACCTCCACTTGACGACGATCATTAGGACAAACCGTGCGCAATACATAGCCTTTCTGCTCCAACTTATCTACTATTCTCGAAGCGTTGCTGCTTTTGTCAATCATTCTTTCTATCAAACAATTGATCGAAAGAGGATTGCCTTTCTGTCCACGAAGTATGCGAAGGACATTAAACTGTTGAACAGTTATTCCATACGACTTCATAAACTGCTGATGCTTCACATCAACCCAGCTCGCAGTGTACAATAGATTCACCATGAGCTTGTGATACTCATTGGAGAATTTCGGCTGCTTGATGGCTTCTTCTATTGTCATGAGGCAAATATATGTAGGTACATATAATGTAGAAACATATAATTGTGAAATCTTTGTTAAATCACACATTTTCGAGGTTATCGGGGAATAAAGCGCACTGATTTGGTATAAAATGACGAATCCATGGAATGGGA
>JBJOKO010000067.1:0-10455 GCA_046046035.1 Bacteroidota bacterium
ATCATTAATCTCAAATCAGAACTTCGTCAAGATGTTCCTGTGGTGATTCATTGCAATTCTGGCAAACGCAGCGCAGCAGTCGTTTATCAACTTTCAACAAAATACGGAATGACCAACGTCTACACATTATGCGGAGGTCTTCAAGCCTATGCTGCTGAAGTAGATCCAAGTGTACTTCAACAGCTATAAAATCATTATGGAAATAATTCAATCTATCATCGACTTCACTCTTCACATCGACGAGAAACTTCAGTTCTTCGTTGCTGAATATGGAATGTTGACTTACGCGATTTTATTCTTAATCGTTTTTGTAGAAACTGGTTTAATCGTAATGCCGCTCCTACCGGGCGATTCATTGCTTTTTGCAGCTGGAGCACTTTCAGCAATGCCAGATTCTCAATTGAAAATTTACATCATTATTCCACTATTAATTGGAGCAGCACTTCTCGGTGATAACGTCAATTATTTCATTGGAAGATTCTTCAGTGAGCAGATAAAGAAACGAGAGCGCATACTTTTCTTCAAAAGAAAATATGTAGAAGATACAGAAGCATTCTATGAAAAACATGGCGGCAAAACCGTAATCATGGCTCGTTTCGTTCCAATCGTTCGCACTATCGCGCCTTTCGTAGCTGGTGCAAGCAATATGGACTATCGTCGTTACATCATGTTTTGTATTGGCGGTGCTGTGCTTTGGGTAACTAGCCTTTCAATGCTCGGTTATCTATTCGGCAATCTCGACATCGTAAAGAACAATTTCGAAATCGTTATCCTTTCCATTATTGCAATTAGTGTGTTGCCAATCATTATCGGATTTCTTCGTGCTAAACTTTCGAAAAAAGCAGCATGAGATTATTCGGACTGATCGGTCATCCCCTCACCCACTCTTTTTCAGCGGGATATTTTGCGAATAAATTCAACGATCTCAAAATCACTGATTGCGAGTATCGCAATTTCGATATCCCAGATATTCAGCTTTTCAATGACATCATTGAAGCCCATCCTGAATTGGAAGGGCTCAATGTGACTATTCCTTACAAGGAATCCATTATTCCATTGCTCGACAGTATTGACCAAGAAGCCAAACTCATTGGCGCTGTCAATTGTGTTTGCATCGATGCCGAAGGCAATAAAATAGGCTACAACACAGATGCCTATGGATTCTATCATAGCATCAAGCCTTTCTTGGAAAACAAATATGAAAGAGCCTTAATACTCGGAACTGGCGGTGCTTCGAAGGCTGTGGCTTATGTATTGAAAAAATTAGGCATTCGCGTATTCTTTGCTTCTCGCAATCCAACAGAATCCTATCATATTTCCTATAAAGAAATCAATGCGGAAAACATCATGATGTTCCCGCTGATCGTCAATACTACGCCACTCGGCACTTTCCCAGATACAGAAAGCTGTCCTGAGATCCCTTATGAGTCTCTCACCGAAAACCATTTCTTGTACGATTTGACCTACAATCCTGAGGAAACGGAGTTTTTAAAAAGGGGCAAAAAACAAGGGGCTTTGACCGCAAATGGTAAGCTAATGCTGCAATTGCAAGCTGAAAGGAGCTGGCAACTCTGGATGAGGTCATAAGTAGCCCATTTTCTGCGGTTCTTACTACCTTTGTTTACTATGAAATTGTCCCGACAAGACTTTATTAATTCTCCACCAGAAATCAAGGACGATCTACTCGGATTATTCAATCAAAGTGATCCTCTTCAAATTTTTGATATCGGAGCTTGTGAAGGCGAAGACGCTGTGCGTTACAGCAAACTGTTTCACAATTCGACAGTTTTCCTATTTGAACCTCGACCTGATAATTTGAAAAAGGTGGAGGAGAATATTTCGAGATACAACTGCACCAATATTCGAGTTAGCGATTTAGCACTTTCAAATGAAAATGGAAATGCCACTTTCTATTTGAGTTCAGGTCAACCCAATTTAGAAAACAAACCAGAAGATTGGGACTTTGGAAACAAATCTTCTTCTCTACTTCCTCCAAGTGAGGAAATGAAAAAACATACTGAGTGGCTCGAATTCAAAGAAACACTTGAAGTCACTACAAAGAGATTGGATGAATTTTGTAAGTCGAACAACGTCGATCAAATCGATTTCATTCACATGGATGTACAAGGTGCGGAATTAATGGTGCTTGAAGGAGCTGGTTCATTCATTAATAAGATCGCAGCAATTTGGCTCGAAGTAGAGGCCGTAGAATTATACAAAGGTCAGCCTCTGAAAAACGATATCGAGCTATTCATGGAAAAACATGGATTCATTCGAATTAAGAGCACAGTAAATAATATCGCTGGCGACCAATTGTATGCTAATCCCGCACTAATTGATCGTAAAAAGATTGATGCACTAATTGCGGCAAACGCAAAAGCAGCAAGGATTAAAAAAATCAAACATTACTACTACTCCCTTCGCAATATGCTTAGTGGGAAAAAATGAAATCTGTAGCACATGATTATTGTTTATCTACAAGGTGGGCTCGGAAATCAAATGTTTCAATACGCATTTGGAAAACATCTATCCCTAATCACGGGAAGACCTTTGCTTCTTGATGCTTCTCATTTTGGAAAAGCAATAGGTAATGA
This sequence comes from Bacteroidota bacterium, assembly GCA_046046035.1. Taxonomy (GTDB): domain Bacteria; phylum Bacteroidota; class Bacteroidia; order Flavobacteriales_D; family Sanyastnellaceae; genus JAIXWP01. The sequence continues at coordinate 2,595 of JBJOKO010000067.1, forward strand.
AACTCCACGTAGTTTTCAATTATCACAATGGAATATTACACCTCAATTATGTAATGAGCGTGATTTAGAATTTCTAAAACAAAAACAGAATCCTTCCATTTTTGAACGGATTCTTCGCAAAATCAATATTGATAAAAGTTACTACACCATCAATGACAGCACTGCCATTGATTTGAAAGCAATACACAATGCAGACTTGGTTTTTCTTCATGGTTATTTTCAAAATGAAAATTACTTTGTAGAAAATAGAGAACTCATTGCAAAAGAATTCAAGCCTGCAAAGCCAATCGAATTCCCATATTCTAAAGAAAGCAACACTGTCAGCATCCACGTGCGACGTGGTGATTACATCAGTAATGCGCAAGCAGCGCAGCATCATGGAGTTTGCGGAGTTGACTATTTTTTCAATGCCATTAAAACGATTCAAGAAAAAATTGATCAACCAAAATTCATCTTCTTTTCCGATGATATCGAATGGTGTAAAGAGACATTTTCAAAATTATCGAATACCTTATTTATTGAGCCTCGCGTCAATAGTCTTGAATGTGATGATCTATATTGGATGAGTCAATGCGCACATCACATTATCTCTAACAGCAGCTACAGTTGGTGGGGAGCGTGGTTGAATAATTCCGAAGAAAAAATAGTGATCGCTCCTTCCAAATGGGTCGCTTCACAAATTGAAGATAGAAACAACGTTGTTCCCAAAAACTGGATTCAGTTATGAGTACACCAAAAGTTTCTGTGATAATGCCTGTTTTCAATAGCGCACTTTACATTAAAGAAGCTGTTGATAGTATTCTGAATCAATCATTCCGAGATTTCGAATTGATCTGCATTAATGACTGTTCGAAAGACGAAAGTTTATCCATACTGCAATCTTATTCAGATACTCGAATTGTCATCATCGACCTAGAGGTCAACAAAGGCGTTGCCAATGCGCGTAACATCGGAATTCAAAAAGCCAAAGGCGAATACATCGCATTCCTAGATTCGGATGATAAAGCCTACGCCAATCGTTTTGAAAAGCAAACAGAATTTCTAGACAGCAATCCTGAAATTGATGGTGTGTTTGGTAAGGTTCGTTTGGTTGATGTTTATGGCAATCCAAATGGAAGCTGGGATGATGACATCAATTTCACTGAAGAAGAAGAAATCAAGAAAATTCTTCCCGTGCGAAATTGTCTTGCTCAACCGGCAGCAATGATTAGAAAATCTTCACTTCCTGAAATACCGTACAATACGGAGTACAAGGATTCTGAAGATTGGGGACTCTGGTTGGAAATGATAAGCGCTGGAAAGCGCCTTGCTAAAATCAACGAGGAACTCATCGATTATCGCATACGTCCTAGCAGTGAGACACAAAAAAGCAATCTCAATCCGATTGAGAAACTCATTCGTTTCAGAAAAACATTTCTCATAATTCAACGCGCTAAAAAACATGATGGTCCAATCGAGCATTACGTTTCAAGAGCATTGATCCACGACGAAAAAGAAATACTGCGCGAAACATATATTCGAAAACCAATTCGTATTTTCAAGAAAGTAATTGACGCTAATCCAATACAATTAGTCATTCAATACTTCCAACTTCGTTCTTCTTTAAAAAAGATAAAGTCAAATCAAGTTGTTTTCTTCTTTCCCTTTTGTCATGTTGGTGGTGCTGAGAAAGTACACGCATCCATTGTTTCCGTAGCGAAAGAAAAAAAACCAACTGTATTTTTTACCAAGAAATCAGACAACACTGATTACTTGAATGCCTTCGAGGAAAATGCCGCATGCTATGATATTTGGAAGCTTTGTTGGTATCCATTTTTCAAAACAATAGCTGCGAAAGCAATTGCAAAAAGGTTCAATTCGTTGAATGATATCACTCTCGTGAGCAGCAATTCCGTTTTCTATTATTCCATTCTTCCACACCTCAACTCGAAGGTTAAGTGCGTTGATTTGATTCATGCATTTGTACATCCAGAAGAATCATCTCCTGAAAAATGGTCACTTCCCGTTGTAGAAAAATTGAACGAACGAATATTCATTGGACAAAAAGCAATTGACGATCTAGTTGAATTATATAAGAAGAACAACATTGACAAGAACTTACTCAATAGAGTAAAGTTGATTCGAAACTTTGTTCCAATACCTGAAGAAACACCTAGAACTTCACGTTTCACTATTCCTCGAATTATCTATATCGGACGAGGAACACCGGAGAAGCGTGTGCACATCGCTGCGCTCATAGGGAAAGCTCTTCAGAAAAATTACCCTTCATTAAAAATAGAAATGTTGGGTAACATCGAATACGCGATTGCCGAAAATCTTCATCCATACTGTTCTTTTCATGGAATAGTTCGTGACGAAAAGAAGGTCTACGGAGAACTCCTGAAATCAGACATTCTCATTTTGACTTCAAGTCGTGAAGGACTACCTATGGTTATTTTGGAAGCTATGGCGTGTGGGGTAATTCCTGTGGTTACAGGGGTGGGTGATATTCCCAATGTACTTAAGCATGGTGAATCTGGCTTTGTATTGCCCGCTGAAGATGAAGCTAAAATCGTGGAGCAAGCGGTGTCGCATATCATCGAATTGACGAATAACCCTGAACTAACAAATAAGATTCGAAAACAAGCTAGACAAGACGTTCAAGCAATGTTTAGCGAGGCTACATTTGTTAGCGAGTGGAAAAAAGTAATGGATATTTAATTTGAAACTACTTCGTGAAATATTGAACCATCCTTTAGCGAAGAACTTCTTCGTCTATAGCTTCGGCGCCCTATTTCTAAAGGGAGTTTCATTTCTTCTCCTCCCGCTTTATACTTCACTCCTATCCCCTGCCGAGTACGGAGTATTGGATTTGTTGTCCACGTTTTCGAATATTCTCGATGTATCCCTTTCGATTGGATTGCTTTCGGTCATAATGATCGAGTACTTTCATTTTGATGATTCTCAAAGAAGCAAGTTATTCAACAATGTACTTAGTGTATTTCTTACAATAAGTTCAGCCTTATACCTCATCGCACTAACGTTCGTGCTCATTTTTAGAGAAAAGCTTTTTCCAGGAACTCAGATAACACTGCTTGTATTGGTAACAGCTACAAGTTACCTGACCTTCTTCCAGAGCTTCATTGTTCTTATTTTAAAACAGCAAGAGAAGTCTCGACTTGTTACTACAGTGCAAATACTATCAGGCAGCGTAAGTATTTTGCTCAATGTCCTTTTTGTCTACGGTTGGTCTTGGGGAATATCAGGAATAATCTGGTCCGGTTTTATTGGAGTTGTAGGATTCTCGATATATTCTTGGTACTACATTATTAAAAAAATTGGATTCAGTTTTCATTTCGACAAGGCGATTGCAATCCAGTATTTAAAATTGGGATTGCCCTTTGTACCAAATGCACTTCTATTGTGGCTTATGACCAGTGCCAATAGATGGATACTTCTCAACTACAACAGCCTTGAAGAAGTTGGTTATTACTCTGTAGCATTCAAATTCAGTTCACTATTCGAACCTTTGATTATTCAACCATTTCTGGGTGCTTATACGCCAAGAATTCTGAAGCGTTTTAAAACCGGAGATTACGAGCAGCCACTTCGTAAGATTGCTTTGATAGGTATACCTGGTTTTATTGTTGCTGGTTTTGCAGTGCAGTTCATCGCGCAATGGATGATTGACCCTGCTTTCACACCTTCCCTTACATTGATCCCTGTTTTGCTGTTTGCAAACTACTTTAGTCTAATGGCTCAAGTCTCTGCATACATTCTTGTATTTCAAAAAAGAATTATCCCAATGCTTTTTGCGATATCATCAGCGGCAGTTATTGGAGTCATTTGCAATTTTATTCTTGTTCCAATCTATGGTGGAATGGGATCAGCGATAGCGGGAAACATAAGTGGACTCGTGTGGTTTGGTATCACCTTCTTTCTTCAAAAAAGAGAAAGAGCAAAACTCTACAGCAATGGACTTTAAAAAACTATTGCGAGATATTGCCACATTTAACTTTACAGATCTCAATAAGAGGTTTGCTAAGGTTGGACGCAAATTGAAAAGAATCGTTTTCACTTCGTTTAATAAATTTCCTGAACCTGCTGAGATTCCTGTGCTGATCAACAATCGTGATAGGCTATCCTATCTATCTCAATTGATTTCACGACTTGAGGAAATAGGGTTTAAAAACATCATCATCATTGATAATGATTCAACCTATCCTCCACTTTTGAATTACTATTCAAAAACAAAACACACTGTAATTTACCTCAAGAGAAACCGCGGTCCTAGATCAATATGGCAATCTCCTGAGCTGAAAAAATACATCAAGCAATACTACATATACACGGATCCGGATGTAGTTCCAGAGCCTGCGGTAAATATGGAGACCATTAAGGATATGTTGACTACACTCAGCAATTCTTTAATGCTTGAAAAAATCGGTCTTGGACTTCGCATTGATAATCTGCCTGATCATTTCGCATTAAAAAATCAAGTCATCGATTGGGAAAAGCAGTTTTATCAAAATAGAGTTTCGCCGAATTATTTCGCTGCGCCTGTCGATACGACCTTTGCGCTATATGCACCATTCGAACAAGGTGGTGGCGAGTGCAAGGCCTATAGAACAGTTGCTCCTTTTGAAGCATTACATTTGCCTTGGTATGAAAACTCAAGCATTGTTGATGAGGAAACCAAGTATTATAGAGATCACGCTGCCACTGATGCCTCGCATTGGACTGAACTAACACGCCAAAAAGCATGAAGAAGTCCATTTGTTTATTCAGTAGCTTTTTCGTCAGCAACGAAATTCCCTTCTACGTAAAATACTACGTAACGGAACTACGAAAGCATTTTGATGAATTCATTTTCATCACCAATAGCAAAGAGTTGAGCTCTGGTTCCAACGATTTTCTTAGAGGAATCAACATTCAATACATGCCCGTATCGAATGAAGGCTTTGATTTTGGAATGTGGTACAAAGGACTAAAAAGTATCGAAACATCTGACTATAATCAAATAGCATTGATCAATGACTCGTGTATTCTATTCAAAAGTTTAGATTCCGATTTTGAAAAAATAAAAAGCTCTCCGAATTCGTATGTCGGAATGCTCCAATCCAATCGCTATTCGCCGCATTTGCAATCATTCTTTTTGGTAATAAAAGAAAAAGCAATACCTGTGATGGTAGATTATTTCAACCAACATGGTTTGGTGAAAGAGTACCGTGAAATCATTCAAACTTATGAAATCGGTCTTAGCAAACACATGCTAGCCAACGGTATTCAAATAGAAGGGCTTTACAATAAAGGGCATGAGGATCACGAAAAGAATCCTTCTTTTGATCGCATAACTGAACTGATTGAAGAAGGTATTCCCTTGATAAAAAAGAAGATCGTATATCGCAATTTCCGTGGTTTAGAATTCTACTGGATTGTGCGAATGAACTTCAATACAGATTATAGAAAGCATTTTAAACAAATAGAAAATAAGTATGGCGTCCAAAATATCATTTCAATTTCAGAAGTGATGAAAGACGCTCCTATCAAGCATCACAGAGACATCTTTTGGTTCACCTTCTTTCAAGGGTTGGCCAATTTCGCACGAAAAATTCCATTCGCTCGATCGATTTTTCATTTCACTATTAGCACAATAAAAAAAATCAAAGGCTAATATGAAAAAGGTGCTTATCACATTGGTCAACTATTTCGGAGAAACTCAATTAGTGAATTTCATCCAATCGCAACTGCTGAAACAACAGGGAATTGACTTGCATATTTGCATCGTTGACAATGGATCGAAGTCGACTGATTTGTTAGAAGAAATTGCACAAACATCTTCTAATATCACATTGATATCGGCCAATGAGAACCTTGGTTATATTGGCGCTGCATCGCTTTCCTATAGCCATTTTCAAGCAAATGGACTATATGACTTCGACTATTTCATTCTTTCAAATTACGATATTATTTATAGTTCGACCGACGCTATTGCAACGCTCATAACACAAGGCAGCAAGAATAGCTTCGCTGTTTTCGGACCACAAATCAAAACAATACCTCAGGGTTCGTATTCGAATCCTATGTTTCAAACAAGAATTAGTAAATCTCATTTAAAAAGATTGTTGCTTGTTAACTCGTGGTATCCTTTTTCTTATGCGTACCAGCTTTTACACAATGCAAAAAAACAGAAAAAGGCCAGCAGCAGCTTCCCTAGTACAGCCGCGTGCTATGCTATTCATGGTAGCGTTATGGTTTTTTCCAATGAATTTTTTAAAGCAAACAACACATTGGATTATCCATCATTTCTGTATGGAGAAGAAATATACATTGCTGAACAATGCCTCCAAAAGAATTTGAAGGTTGGATTCATTTCTGAAGTTGAGGTGATTCATGATGAACATATAACGACTGGAAAAATTAAAAATCGAAAACACATGATCTATCTTCGAGATTCACTGCGTTTTCTGAATAATCACTTTTTCAAAAATTGAAATGGTTTCCTTACTAATTCCAACATATAACGAAGAAAAGCACATTCAAAATTTGATTGCGAATTTGCTTGAGCAGGACTTCGACCAAACACAATGGGAAGTCCTTTTCATCGATGGAAATAGCAGTGACAAGACACAAGAAATCATCAAGAAAAATATTGAAAAGCATAGTGCGTTAAAGCTTTTCATAAATCCCGACAAATATGTTCCTCAAGCATTGAATATTGGGATTGAGAATTCAAAGGGAGAAATAATTGTGAGACTAGATGCTCATTCTATTTATCCTAAAAATTACATCAGTCGATTAGTAGAACAACTACAAAAACTCAATGCAGACAATGTAGGCGGAATGTGGATAACAGAACCGGGAGGTTCGTCCACTGAAGCTATAGCCATTGCAACTGCTACAACTGATAAAATTGGAATTGGAAATGTGAGTTACCGTCTTGGATCCGATGGTGTGCAAGAAGTAGACACTGTACCATTCGGCTGTTTTAGACGCGATATTTTCGATCGAATCGGCAAATTCGACCCAGATATGCTCCGCAACCAAGACGATGAGTTTAATGGGCGGATAATTAAGAATGGCGGTAAAATATTCCTGATTCCTGATCTTAAAATCCGCTACTTCGCTAGACCAACGTTTGAAAAAATGCGTACCATGTTTTATCAATATGGGTTGTACAAACCTTTGGTGATGATAAAACTCGGGTCGCCTGCAACACTGCGACAATTCGCTCCACCGGCTGTTGTTCTGCTCCATTTAATTACACTGCCATTGATGCTACTCCCCTTCCTTGGTTGGATTTGTCTGGCATTTCTCGTTTTATACTATTCGTTAATCATGGTGAGATCACTTCAGTTAGCTCAAAAAGCTGCGAATACCTATTCAGGACAATCCTTCTTAAATCTTTTTATAAAAATTGCTTGTTGCATTCCTCAGATCCACTTTAGCTATGGGTGGGGCTATATCAAAGGCTGGTGGACATTTGTTCTAATGAAAAAGCACCGAAGCTCTTCTTCTCAATCCATTAAGGAAAGTAGATAATTTAGTATCTTAACACTCTCTTTTAAAAACATGCCTACATGCGGACACTCTTGATCATTATCGGAGTAATACTCTCAATGAAAAATTTCGCCCAAGAATCATATAATCAATTTCCTTTCGAAGCACGCTGGGTATTCAATCGCGTTGGTGCAGAAGGCTGGATGGATGCATCCGTTCCTGGCAATGTGCACACAGATCTTCACAACAATCAACAAATTCCAAATCCACTTCTTGGAACAAATGAGGAAGTTTGTCAATGGGTTGGCGAAGAAGATTGGGAATATCAAACTACATCATTTGATTGTCCCGATGAAATATATAACCGAACTGTCATTCGGTT
>JBJOKO010000068.1:0-10385 GCA_046046035.1 Bacteroidota bacterium
AGCTTTAGTAGAATACTCACTTTCTTTTGTACAAACAGAAATTGAACGTACAGTAGAATTAAGTGCGACCGACTCTGCACCGCCCGTCAAACGGCCGTTGTACACACTCTTCTCATCTCGTATTTATTACGCCTAATTTCTTTTTTGACCACTTTGTGGAATCATTGCATTCTTTGAATCATTCAAAAAAGAAATTATCATGAAAAAAATATTCTCAATAGCGATCATCGCAATTTTAGGTCTAATCCTACAATCTCATACTCCTAAAAAAGTAACCGTTTCTTTTCACGTTTCTGCTGTTTGCGGACTATGCGAAGAGACCATCGAAAAAGCGCTTGATATGAAAGGCGTTGTAGCGGCTGATTTCAATCTTGAAAGCGGCATCGCAACTGTAACTTACAAGCCTTCTAAAATCGAAGAAATGGATCTCCATGCCGCTTTAAATGAAGTTGGCTACGATACAGAGAAATCTACTGCGACAGACGAGCAATACGCTCGCACGCACAATTGCTGCAAATACAGAGAACAAGAAAAGCACTAATGAAAAATCTAGTGCTTTGTTTCTTCATACTGCTATCGGGAACTGCAGTATGGGGCCAATCAATACATGGACATGTATTGGAAATGGGAAAGGATGGCCAAACCACTCCTGTTCCATTCGCTAATGTCATTTGGAAGGGCACGCCTTATGGCGCTCAAGCCGATGTCGAAGGACATTTCGATCTGAAAATATACCCCGGTCACGACACCATTATTGTCAATCATTTGGGATATTCTCCATTCGAAATGAAGTACAATGGTGAATCTGAAATTGACATTATACTTTATCCAAGCGGCGAATTAAATGCTGTAGAAATTGAAAAAGTAGTTGGTGGCACACACATCAATCTTCTTGATGCACAGCTTTCTCAAAAATTAAATGAGAAAGAACTTTGCAAAGCCGCTTGTTGTAATCTATCTGAAAGTTTTGAGACCAATGCCTCTATTGACGCGTCTTTCACAGATGCGATTACAGGCACGAAACAAATCAAAATGCTCGGACTGGATGGCAAGTACACGCAAATTCTTTTTGATAATATTCCTACAGTTCGAGGACTAGCTTCTATATATGGACTGAGTTATTTGCCTGGTCCTTGGGTTCGTGAAATAGCGATTTCAAAAGGAATAGGTTCTGTGATCAGTGGATACGAAAGTATCACGGGTCAAATCAACGTGGCGCACAAAGGCCCTGAGATGAAAGAACGTGTATTCATCAATGCCTACGGAGGAAGTCAAGGTCGATTTGAATTCAACGGTGTAACAAACCTTGAAGTGAATCACCATTGGCATAGCACAATCATGGTTCACGGCGCTCAATCGCAATCTCGATTTGACATGAATAATGATGGGTTTTTGGATAATCCACTATTCATGAATGCTGTTGTTCGCAATGATTGGTCATACGTGGGACACGGCGGTCTGCGCGGAAACTATTCGCTTTCATATCATCGCATTTCCAACGTGAGTGGAAAATTAGATTACGATCCAAAAGATGAAATTCGCTCTCAACTTTGGGGAGTAGATATGCTTACCAATCGTTATGAGTTTGTTGGAAAAACAGGTTATGTTTTTGAAGAAAAAGATTGGAAAAGTTTTGGTTCTCAGGTATCACTTACCTATCACGACCAAAGCGGAAACTATGGATTGCGTAAGTACACAGGCGATCAAATGAATGCTCGCGTCAACTTGATGTTTGCATCTCGTTACAATGAATCATTGAAATTTATCACTGGTGCTACATTCAATCAAGACCAGTACACAGAGCGATTGGATTCAAATAATTTCGACAGAACCGAACAAACATTCGGTGCCTACGCAGAGCATACATACAACTATGAAACTCGTCTTTCTTTGATACTTGGACTTCGTGGCGATTATCACAATACGTATGGTGCTTTCTTCACTCCTAGGCTGCATGCGCGATACAGCATCAATGAATTGACAACATTAAAACTTTCATTGGGTAAAGGCTATCGCTCTCCAAATCTTTTGATGGATCATGTGGGAATGTTTGCCAGCAATCGCGACATCCAAATTACCACTTCAGATGCAGGTGCACCATTCGGAATGAAGATGGAAGAAGCGTGGAATGCAGGATTGGTTTTTACCAAAAAATATAAAATCAATCACCGCGATGCATCGCTTGCCATCGACTTGTATCACACCTTGTTTGAAGAGCAAATCGTGGCTGATTGGGAGACTCCGACCGTTATCAAGTTTTATCAATTGGATGGGAAATCATATTCCAACAGTATTCAAGTAGAAACACAATGGAGTCCTGTTCGCCGCATGGAGATGCGTTTAGCTTACCGTTGGTTAGAAGCAAAAACACAGTATGGTGATGAATTACTTATGCGTCCATTAATTGCGCAACATCGCTTTTTCACCAATATTGAATACAGCACAAAAGAGACAGAGCATGGTGCGAAGTGGATGTTTGATTTCACAGCAAAGTGGCTTGGTAAGCAGCGTTTGCCGAATACATCAACAAATCCAGAAGGATTGCAATTGAATCAATACAGCAATGATTATTGGATATTCAATGCGCAAGTATCTCGTCATTTCAACGAGCATTTTGAGTTGTATGTAGGTGGTGAGAATTTGGGCAATTTCTTCCAAACCAATCCAATCATCTCAGCACAAGATCCGTCATCCAACTACTTCGACGCCTCCATGATCTGGGGTCCAGTCTTCGGCCGCATGGGCTACGTTGGATTAAGATGGAGAATTGGGGAGCATGAGCACGATCACGAACACTAACAGTGTGGCGGTGAGACAGTTAAAAAGTTAAACCAAGTGGAAACAAATGAACCCAAGTGAACCCGAATAAAAGTTTATTCAAGTGAACCCAAGTGGAAACAAATGCACCAAAATAAAAATGTATTTAAGTGAACCCAAGAGGAAATAAATGAAATCAAATGAAAAGCATTTCATGTATTTTTTCATTTGGGTTCATTTGAGTGCTCTTGGGTTCACTTGTTTCCACTGAATTTCACTACCAAACTATCGTCTTCGATAAACCTTCACCTCATAATTATTATGATCAAAGGTTTCGAAGGGTTTTTCGGGGAGGAATACTTTTTCTAATTTGAAGAAAGTAGTGTCGTTGAAACTTTCTATTGGGGTGCGTCCTTCGTTTGCTGCGAAGTGCGCATCCCATATATAAATATCATTCGACTTTAATCTTTGAGATGGAGTTGAATCATTTGGGAAATAAGGGCGGATATCGCCTTGAATGAAAGGATCAGATTCTGTGTCGAAAGCAATTTGAGGATCCGAATACCACACTCTTCCGTAATCACTTCTGTTGGCAGTAAGCCAGGTGGTCACTTCATGCATCACAGCTTGACCGCGCATTCTGCGCATGGGCATCGGGAAAAACAAGAACGGCATAAGCAACACCGCTATTGAATAGAACGAAATAAAGCGATTGCGCTTCGTCTTGTTATCCAAAAATCGCTCATTCATCCAGTTGAGCCCTCTGTTGGCTGTAACAGCATATAATGGCATTAAAGCCGCTAAAACGCGAATTTCTCCTACACTTGCCAATTTGCCTAGCCACCATGCTAGACTATGAAATAATAAGAAGACAAATGATGGTACAAAAACAAGCCACCACTCTTTTTTGATATTCTCTTCTAAGCTTCCTGAATGTCTTTTGAGTGTTCTAAAAATCCAGAATGTTCCGCAGCACAAAGCGATAAACATCGGCACTCCCCAAGTCACATAATTGGTACTAATGAAATGATGCCAATTGCCGCTGCCATAAAAATCAACTGTGACTTTGTATGGGTTCTGATGAAACACCCACAGAATGTCATTGTAAAATAACATCGAACCAACGATGCTATAAACTACTGTTCCCGCACCCAGCAAAACGAAGGCGAACCAACGTCTTTTCATCAAAAACCAAATACTGATAAATGGAATTAAGACGAATCCTTCTGTTCTAACGAAAGGCAAAAATGAAAGCAGTATCGCTCCCGCAATCCATCGCTCTTTCATTATCCAATAAGTAGAAACAACGATGATCGTACTAAATAGAATTTCCGTCATCGCCGAATTGAGATGCACGAAATAAATCGGCGCACATATCATCATCAACGCCGCAGGCCAAGCCAAACGGTGTCCAAGATGTCGTGCGATCAGATAGGTATACCAAGCAGATATTAATCCGAGAACAGTATTCTCAATTGTGACAGCAGTGTAACCCAATTGAGCAAACGGAGCGATAACAGTTGTAAAAAAAGGCTTTCCCCAATGATCAAACAAAAGCGATGGATGGACAAACGACCACTTCGCAATCATGAAATGCTGAAATGTATCTCCACCTTGATATGCTCCAGAAGACAGTGCCACAAGGATGATCAACACAATCCCCCCTGCCATCAGAAAGGTCAAGATTTTTTTGTTCTCTTCATTCATAGGACGAAAATAAGGGAAATGCCTGGTTACTGGATACTAGTTTCTAGTTACTAATTACTAAATACTAGATACTAGATACTGATTACTAGATACTGATTACTGGATACTTGTTTTAAATGAAGAGCAATTAGTAAAGAGTATTCAGTAATTAGTAGTCAGTAACCAGTTCAGATTTTCTGATAATACCTATTCTCTTTGATGAAACGGGTGAAGCGGTTTTGTTTTACGGGGAAGCGATAGCCTAAGGTGATGCCGCTGTTGATTAGTCGGCGATTGATTTGTAGATCATTAAATTTCATGTAGTCATAGTCTCCTACGAGCCATGAATAGATGAATAACAACTTGCCATTGTACCCAAATGAAAAACGTGCATCGCCTGATGTCATGCTTAATTTCAATTCTTTTCTAACTCCATTGTTGTAGTTCAACAAACGTCGAAACTGCAACTCTGGACCGTAGGATATTGTACCATTTACAAAAAGTCTTTTGAAAATAACAATGTTGGCACTTACGCCTGGATTGACCGATATACCTGCCGTTCGAATGTGATTCAAATCGCGATAGCCTTGATAAAACTGAGGCTTCATGTAATCTGGAATAATACCAGTGTGACTTCCTATTTCTTGAAAATAAACATTCGATAACAATACAAATGTCATTGCTGATTTCAATTGTCGCTGTGTATTGGCATAGGCCGCGGCATAGGAAAAACGCTTTTTCTTATTTCTAAAATAAATGGCTTTTACTTTAACCGTTGTTATTTCCAAATCTGGGTTTTGGAAATACGGAACGGTCTCATCGAAATTTTCAATATTACTTGTATTGCTATCATAAAACCCTTTGTAATAGCGGTAAGAAGACTCGATTCTGAACTTCTTCAAATTGAGACCGAGCGATAAATTTCGTGCGCGCGACTTTCCTGTTCTCTCCTCCAATCCTTTCTCCGCAGGGGTTTTCCAACTTAGTGCAAAACCTATTTTATCCCAATCCATTCCAAAACCATTCACCAAACGCGAAGAAGCTTTGTAATTGAGTGAAGAAAATGCGTTAGTGTCTGCTACTGATGTTTGAGTGATATCCAATTCGTGAGAACGCAATGCTTGATAAACACTCACCACCAATCTCGCTTTGTAATCGGCCACGTAATTCGTATCCAACTGTGCGTGCAGCGTTGAATGAATAATTAAAAAAAGAAAGAAAAAAAGTTTCTGCATGCAGGTCTAGTGGAGGGATGCAACAACAAGATTACGAATAATTATTTCTCCCATCACATCTGTTGTTCTCAATATATACATGCCCGAATCAAGAGAATTCAAATCCAATGAAAATTGATTCGAATAAATCCCTTCTTCGTTAAGAACAATACGTCCTGTAGATTCAATCAATTCCACAGTGCGAATAACATTATTACTCGCAACAAAAACACGATCGGATGCAGGATTGGGATGCATATAAAGTTCACTCGAGGTCAACTCCTCCACTCCAATAAGAGTGATATCCACACAATCTGAACTTACCGTACAGCCGCTCTGTGTGGCTTGTGCAGAATAGGAACCACTCGCACTAGGAGAAAACGATTGTTGAGTTTCATCCGCTACCCAAGATGCATTATTACAATCAAACCATTCATATTCCCATCCACTCAAACTTGCATTGATTGTATTTCCATTTACAATTGCATCCAATGTTGGTGTGGGAATAAATGTCAAATTCAATGTAACAAGCGAATCGCAACCGAATGAATTAATCACCGTGAAAGTATCTGAAGAATTATTGGAAGTGTATGTAACGCCGTTTATCCAAGTATAACTATCACATGCTGTAATCACAGCTGTTCCCGAAGAAGGCGCACAAGTGAAGTCTAGTTTGCAAATAAAAACGTCAGGTGCATTTGTACCTGTATGGATTCCTGCTTTCGAATTCAAATCAAAATCAACAGCAACACTAAAATCACCTGTGAAGACCACGCCAAACTGATCATCCGCATCAATGCCCTTTCCTTTTGAACTACCAGAGATTCCATAAGAGCGGGCCCAAATAAAATTTCCAATATCACTTAACTTTAGTAGATAAGCGGCATCCTCATTCGTCAAAATATACTCTTGTGCGCTTGGGTTAAAATCTGTTGGTCCTGTATATCTGCCCGTGGCATAGATATTATCAAAAACATCGATTGCTACGTCGGATACATCCATAAAAAACTCCCCAGCACTTAGAATGGTTTTTGCCCAAATAAAGTCTCCGTCATTTGATGTTTTCAAAAAAAACAAATCATTGACGCTGCCTTCTGAACTGAGCAATTCAAAACTGTTTGTACCGAAATCAAAATCGGTTACACCTTCAAACTGACCACCAATAACAATATCGTTATTTGAATCAACATTTATAGTTTGGAACGCAACAAGACCTTCAGAATGCAATGCCTTCGCCCATGTAAGATCTCCCGCAGGACTGAGCTTTACAGCATAGCCGCTGTATGTTCCTACTGCGTCCATTAAAAATGAATTAGAGCTCGGATCAAAATCGAAATCATCGCCAGAGAATTTCCCAGCGATGAATACATTTCCATTCGAATCGATATCCATGGAATAAACATTATCCGACATAGGGCCGCCAATTTGTTTTACCCATTGAACAGTACCATTTGCATTCAATTTCAAAACAAATACATCCGTAAAATCTCCTGAAACAGAAGAGATACTTTGCGATTCAAAACTGCAAGTGTTTTCAAATGTTCCGGTGATATAGATTTTGCCTTGCGCATCTAGATCAATTGCCATTCCAGTGTCCGCGCCAATTCCACCGTATGTTTTAGCATAAATGAAATTTCCATCTGCATCCAATTTCACCAAGAAAATATCGCGGCCACCTTGAGAAGTAACAGAATTAATACCATCGCTTGGATCAAAATCAACAGTGCCTTCAAATGTGCCTGTTATAAGAATATTTCCTTGCGCATCTTGAATCATTTCGGTGACAAATTGATTGAATGTCCCACCAATTTGTTTTACCCAAAGAAAATTTCCTAGCGCATCGTGTTTTGAGATATAGATATCAAAAGAACCAGGACTAAAGAGATTAAGCTCATTTGATCCGCCATCAAAATCAACTGAATCGAGAAAGATTCCTGCGTTATAGACATTACCCGCATTATCAAAAAAGACATCATACCCAGCATCCGTAGCAACGCCCCCCACCCCAACAGACCACTCATAATTCGACTGCCCTACTAAACGAGCAGTGATAAGGAGAAATATGATAGTTAAAAGCCGCAATTGCTGGGAATGTGTTCGTTCTTCAAAGATACGAATACTTTCAGTGTGGCAGTTAGACGGTGTGGCAGTGAGACGGTGTGGCAGTGAGACAATGAAAAAAGTGAACACAAGTGGAAACAAATGAACACAAGTGAACACAAATGAAAAAGGGTAAAGGGGAGATTTTAGAGGGTATAATTAATAAAGCCAATTTCCGAAATTAGGAATCAGGAATTCGGAATCATTTGGGTTCACTTGTTTCCATTTGGTTGCATTTGTTTCCACTTGCTGCAACTACCAACCTACCGGTAGAGTTCGTTCGCATCAATGTAGCTCACCACCGCTTTCGGGGTGCGGTAGTGGATGGGGATGTTGTTGCGGATATCTGCTCTTAGTTGTGTGCTTGATAATTCTATGATGGGAGCATTGTTGAGTTTGGTGATGCTTTTTGTATCAACTACAATATCCTTCGCATCGCCTGACAATCGCGGATAATAGAAGATTGGATATTTCAATATATCTTCATACTGTTTCCACGTATGCAAGTTCTCGACGCTATCTTGTCCCATTACAATCGAGAAATTACAGTCAGGATATTTCTCCTTCAGAGCATCTAATGTTTGTATCGTAAAAGAAGGAGTAGGCAATTGAAATTCGATATCACTCACCTTGATGAAGGGATGATTTTCGACCGCTAGTTTGCACATCTCCAAACGATCTTCTGCTGGTGCTAAATCTATTCTATTCTTATGTGGATTGTGCGGACTCACCACAAACCAAAGTTCATCGCAAATTCCAGCATTGATTACATGTTGGGCAATGATGAGATGGCCTTGATGAATAGGATTAAAAGAACCGAAATAGAGTGCTATATTTTTCACTTCGAAATGAATTCACTGACAGCTTGCTCTGCTTGTTGAAGAGCAACTTCCAATTGATCATTCACAAGGATAAAATCAAACTTAGGAGCGTAGGCCATTTCAGTTTGAGCCTTGTCGATTCGCATGGCAATTTTCTCAGCCGTTTCCGTAGAGCGATTTCTCAATCGAAATCTCAATACTTCTATGCTGGGTGGTTGAACAAAGACAGCTAGTGCTTTATTACCAAAAATCTTTTTTAGATTAAGTCCGCCAACAACATCGACATCAAAAATCACATTCTTTCCTTCAGCCCAAATGCGTTCAATTTCTGATTTTAATGTGCCGTAATACTGATCAGTATAAACTTCTTCCCATTCGAGAAAATCACCGCTCTTGGCACGTTCTAGGAAATCACTTGCACTAAGAAAATGATAATCCTTCCCGTCTATCTCATGATTACGGCGAGGTCTGCTGGTAGCGCTAACAGAAAAAGAAAGGCGAAGAGACTCTATACCGATGAGGTGGTGGACAATAGTGGTCTTACCTGCTCCGCTCGGTGCTGAAAAAATAATAGCCTTTCCTTCTTTTGATTCCATAGGCAAATTAACAAAAAAAATCAGAGAACATTATTAATCTGCTCCTTGATCTTTTCTAACTCATCTTTCATTTGAACCACAATCTTCTGCATTTCAGCGTCATTCGCCTTTGAACCAATGGTATTGATTTCACGACCCATTTCTTGAGAAATAAAGCCCAATTTCTTTCCTTGACACTCAGTATCAAGTTCTTCTAAAAAGTGCTCACAATTGGTCGTCAAACGTTGGTGCTCTTCCGATACATCCAATCTTTCCAAATAATAAATCAATTCTTGTTCGAATCGATTAGAATCAATTTTATCGACAGGAATAAGTTCCGCCAGGTTGTTGCGCAACTTTTCTTTAATCTTCTCTTTACGGGCTTCTATTGGAGCTGCAAGTGCATCTCTCAACTGAAGAATCAACGAAACACGATTTCTAAAATCAATTTCAAGTTTGCCACCTTCAATCAAGCGGTATTGATCAAACTTGTTGTACGCTTCTTTCACGATAGCAAAAACTTCCTTCCATTCGTTCTCATCAAACTCTTGGGATTCTGGTTTCATGATATCTGGAATACGCATCAAAGCATTCAAATAATCGGCATTGGTCATGCCCACTTTATCACCAAACGCTTTTAAGTCTTCGTAATAACTCTCAAGCAATTTAGCATTGATGCTCATTCTCTTTTCAGCCTCAAGGCTTTCATAATAGATCAATCCATCTGCTTTACCACGTTGAATGTTTTCACTCAACCAGCTGCGCATTTCAAGTTCTTTCTCTCTATACAAACTGGGAATACGAAGATTCAAATCAAGTTGCTTGCTATTAAGCGAGCGCACTTCCACTGTGAATTTTTTCTGTCCTACTGTTCCTTCGGCTTTACCGAAGCCTGTCATTGATCTTAGCATTTCCTAGTATTTTACAAAGGCATGTTTGAGTGTTTTTTACGAGGTGCTTTTTCTGCTTTGTTTTCAAGCATTCCAAAAGCACGAATCAATTTCTCTCTTGTTTGAGAAGGTTTGATCACCTCATCCACATAGCCTCTTTCAGCAGCGCTGTATGGGTTTGCAAATAGTTCAGCGTATTCTGCTTCTTTCTCTTTCCATTTTGCGTTTGAATCAGCCGCTTCAGAAATTTCTTTTTTGAAAATAATTTCAGCTGCACCTTTTGCTCCCATAACAGCAATTTCGGCACTAGGCCATGCGTAATTCATGTCGGCACCAATATGT
>JBJOKO010000069.1:0-10337 GCA_046046035.1 Bacteroidota bacterium
CAGGGAAAGTCCTTTTAAGATGAAATCAATCTAAACGTTTTAGGTATCGAAAGAAAATTTACCTACATTTAATTTAACGTTCAGAAAAGTTATTCGACGATGAATCCAGTAGTAGACCTCTCGCCAAGGGAGGCGTTGAAACAGTTTTTTGGCTTTGACAAATTCAAAGGCCTTCAAGAAGATGTAATCACGTCTGTTCTTGAGGGACAAGATACTTTTGTCATCATGCCCACCGGCGGTGGAAAATCACTATGCTATCAGTTGCCAGCTCTAATGAGCGAGGGAACTGCTATCATTGTCTCTCCCCTCATTGCATTGATGAAAAACCAAGTAGACGCTATGCGTGGTTTTTCTGATGATGATGGTGTAGCCCACGTAATCAACTCCTCTCTCAACAAAACAGAAATCGCTCAAGTAAAGAGTGATATTCTATCAGGAAAAACAAAACTCCTCTATGTTGCGCCTGAGTCGCTCAACAAAGACGAGAACGTTGAATTCCTTCGCAATTGCAAAATCTCGTTTGTAGCAATAGATGAAGCTCACTGTATTTCTGAATGGGGGCATGACTTCCGTCCAGAGTACCGTCGACTAAAACCTATCATTCAACAAATCGCAGATGTGCCAATCATGGCGCTTACTGCTACCGCTACTCCAAAGGTTCAACAAGATATTCAGAAAAATCTAGGCATGATGGATGCGCGCCAATTCAAAGCGTCGTTCAACCGTGCTAATTTGTATTACGAGATTCGCCCTAAGCACAATGTCGGAAAACAAATTATTCAATACATAAAAGCTAACTCTGGTAAAAGCGGCATCATCTACTGTCTTTCTAGAAAGAAAACAGAAGAGCTCGCGCAGCTTCTCCAAGTAAACGGCATCAAAGCCCTTTCATACCACGCAGGTATGGACGGACATCAACGAAGCAGTGTGCAGGATCAATTCCTCATGCAAGATGTTGACGTTATCGTAGCTACTATCGCTTTCGGTATGGGTATCGATAAACCAGACGTGCGTTTCGTTATTCACCACGATATTCCAAAGTCTCTTGAAAGCTATTATCAAGAAACAGGTCGTGCAGGCCGAGATGGTGGTGAAGGTGTTTGCATAGCTTTCTATAGTCCTAAAGACATTGAAAAACTAGAGAAATTCCTTCAAGGAAAACCTGTAGCTGAACAGGAAATTGGAATGCAACTTCTTCAAGAAGTAATTGCCTACGCTGAAACTTCCATGAGCCGTCGTAAATACCTTCTTCACTACTTTGGTGAAGACTGGGATGATGTGAATGGTGATGGCGCAGGAATGGACGATAACTCACGCAATCCAAAAGAGAAATTCGAAGGAAAAGAATATGTGAAACTTATTCTTGATACCATTGTCTCTTTCGAAGAAATGCACAAAGCCAAATTCATTTGCAATGTGCTTTGTGGCGTGAAAAACTCTGAAGTGGCTATCTACAAAGGTCATCTAAACGAATTCTTTGGAGAGGGTAAAGACAACGACGATAAATTCTGGAATGCTATCATTCGTCAGATGCTCGTTAGAAACTTGCTTCGCAAAGAAATCGAAACATACGGTACGCTTAAACTCACTGACGAAGGTCGCGAGTTCATGGCTAATCCTACATCTTTTGTTCTTGTAAAAGAAGAAGAAATCGGAGAAACCGATGATGATGGAGAATTGCTAATTCCTAATCAAGGTGGTGGTGCAGCAGATGAAAATCTATTCGCACTTCTCAAAGAACTTCGCTTAAAAACTTCGAAGGAAAAACAAATTCCTCCATACGTGATCTTCCAAGATCCTGCGATGGAAGAAATGGCTACTCAATATCCAATTACTCTCGATGAGCTTAGCAACATCGGTGGTGTCGGAAAAGGAAAAGCAGTGAAGTTTGGTATGCCTTTCATCAACCTAATCAAGAAATATGTTGAAGACAACAACATCGATCGTCCTCTTGATTTTGTAGTGAAAAGTGCAGTCAACAAAAGCGGACAAAAAGTACAGATCATTCAAAATATCGATAAGAGAATTCCTCTTCCTGATATTGCTAAAGGCCTAGGTAAATCGCTCAATGAGCTGATAGACGAACTTGAAGCAATTGTAAATTCAGGTACCAAAATCAATATTCAATATTTCATCGATGAAGAAATCGATGAAGATGCACAAGACGATATCATGGAATATTTCATGCAAAGTGAATCCGACGATATTGAAGAAGCAATGAAAGAATTTGATGGTGATTTTGAAGAGCAACCTCTTCGCTTAATGCGAATCAAATTTTATAGTGAGGTAGGAAATTAATTCCTACTTCACTTATTCTTTTATCGCAAGCCAAGCCATCAATCCCATTCCTGTTAGAAGGCTATTTTCATCCACGTCGAAACGTGCATTGTGCACTTGTGCGGTGAACTTTGTTCCATCGGGTGATGATGTACCAAGTCGGTAAAAACAACCTGGCAATACTTGAGAATAGTAGGCGAAATCTTCAGCTGTAGTTCTTCTTTCTAGATCAACAACATTGTCTGCACCGAGATATTCTATTGCAGCATTTTTTGCTTCGTTCGTCAATTCTGGATTATTGTAAACAACAGGATAACCAACTTCAATTCTAAAATCAACTTCACCTCCCATTCCTTCTACAAGTCCTTTTGCTAAAGCAATCATTCGCTGATATGCTTCCGCTCTCCACTTTTCATCGAAGGTTCTAAATGTGCCCTCCAATCTTACTTCTTGGGGAATAATATTGGTAGCTCCATCGGCTGTTACTTTTCCAAATGTCAAAACTGTTGGCATCAAAGGATTGCTCCAGCGAGAAGCTACTTGTTGCAAAGCAATAATCAAGTGAGAAGCTATTAAAACTGGATCAACGGCTTTGTCTGGTTTTGCTCCATGACCGCCCTTACCCTTAACTGTCACATATAATTCGTCCGTTGACGCCATATATGGTCCTGGACAAAAACCTACTTTTCCTGCAGGCAATTCAGGGAATACATGTTGACCAAAAATAGAATCCGGTTTTCTGGCATCAAAAAGTCCATCTTTCAGCATGATGGAAGCACCACCGGGCAAAACTTCTTCAGCCGGTTGGAAGATTAGTTGAACTGTTCCTTTCCACTCAGACTTGAGCTGCTGTAATATTCGTGCAGCGCCAAGTAAACAAGCCGTGTGAACATCATGTCCGCATGCATGCATGATTCCTGGAAATTTACTCTTATATTCGCATTCGTTAAGCTCATTAATCGGAAGCGCATCCATATCGGCGCGAAGAGCTGTCCAACGACTATTGCAATCTGTACCCTCGATTTTCGCGTTTATACCCTCTCCACCGACATTAGGTATGAATTCTATACCCCATATTTGCAACTTGTGCTGAATATACTTGGCAGTTTCAGTCTCTTTGTAGGATAATTCAGGGTTTGCGTGAATATGTCTACGAGTCTCTATGATCTCAGGCAATAGTTCTAGAGCAAGCTGCTTTATCTTTTCAATCATTCCTCTTCGGGTTTAAACAAATATACTTGATTTACTTACAATTGCAGGTTGGAAGCTGTCCTGTTTTAGGCGCTACCTCGATTAGAGTAATCATAGTGTCAGCAACAAGGATTTGAAAATTCAAATTCTCATGTTCGAGTTGATAGCGCGGAATTGTCGCGTGCACATCACTCATTTCGAAATTGACTTCACCATTAAAGCGAGCTTGATCGAATCGATTGTTGTCAACACCATTACACTTCATGGTGCAAACACCGTAATAAGAAGCCACCCACGTAGCTTGACGAATTCTTTTATTCATCTGTTTTCCGGGGGTCCATCCGAGCCAATCCATTTTAGGGAAAATCACAAATACCAAAAGGCATCCTATTCCAATCCCAATGAGATAGCGCAAGAGTCGCTGTCTAAAATTCATTATCCTTAAATATTTGTTACAAAGATAGAGCGCTTAGTCCATCCGCCTTGTAGGATGCTATATTTGCGGTAATATCCAAGCAAGAATATGTTTTCTGCAAAACAAATCACCTTTCAATACGAGAAAGGACCTTCATTCAGCTTTCCCGACATCCAGTGCAATCAGGGCGACCGTTTGCTCATACTCGGAGAGAGTGGTCGCGGAAAAACGACGTTACTCCACTTGTTGGCCGGACTCCTGAAGCCCACGGGCGGCTCCGTCAATATAGGAGGCACCGACACATCTTCACTCAGCAATGCTCAATTGGATAAATTCCGTGGAAAGAATATCGGAATAATTTTTCAAACAGCGCACTTCGTGGATTCGTTGAGTGTAGAAGACAATATGATCATGCCGCAATTTCTTACTGGAAATAAAATTGACCGTAAGAAGGCTAAAGAAATATTAACTCGTCTAAATCTTGGCGATAAAGCAACTAAAAAGCCGGCTAACTTAAGTGTTGGAGAAGCACAGCGCGTGGCCATTGCTCGTGCGGTGATGAACAATCCACAACTCATTTTAGCAGACGAACCAACAAGTGCTTTGGATGATAAAAATGCGGAAGAAGTAATTCGCCTTCTCGACGAACAAGCTTCTGCAACAGGCGCAGCACTAGTAATTGTGACTCACGACAAACGTTTGAAAGACCGTTTTTCAAATCAAATTACACTATGAATTTACTAAAAATATCTTGGGCTAATATTAAGTTCAAGCCGCTCAATACTACACTCAGCATTATTCTCCTTGCGTTTGGTGTTGGAATAATTTCCTTACTGCTTTTGCTTGAAAAACAAGTGACAGAGAAATTCGATCGCAACATCAAAGACATCGATTTTGTGCTTGGTGCAAAGGGAAGTCCTATGCAATTGATTCTTGCGAATGTTTATCACGTTGATGCTCCGACAGGAAACATCAACATGGAAGACGCCAAGAAAATTGTAAAAAACCCAATGGTCAAAGAGGCGATTCCTCTAGCCTACGGCGACAATTACGAGAAATGGAGAATTGTAGGAACAACCTTCAAATATCCAGAACATTACGAAGCAGAATTGCAAGAAGGTCGCATTTTCTCTGCTGCATTTGAAGTGACACTAGGTTCTAAAGTAGCGAAAGAGACCGGTCTAAAAGTGGGTGACAAATTCACGTCTGTTCATGGTTTTGATAAAGCTGCAGAGGGAGGAGAAGATGTTCATCACCACGATAATCCTTTTACTGTAGTAGGAATTCTCAAATCAAATAGTTCGGCTCTTGACAACTTGATTCTATCTCCCATTGAATCTGTATGGCTAGTTCACGAAGGGCATGACCATGAAAATGAGGAAATGGGCCCTTCGACAGGCTCAGGGACCGAGGAGCATGGGGAAATGGTTGAAGAACACGATCATAACGCTGAAACAAATCAGGAATCCGAAATCCGGAATCCGGAATCAGTGACCGGTGCGGAATTGATGAAGATTCAGGCAGGCGAAAGTTTGGAGCCTAAGGACACTCGTGAAGTTACCGCGTATTTGATTAAGAAAAGAAATCCGATGGCCGCAATGATGTTGGCTAATGCGGTGAAGAATACAAATATGCAATTAGCAGATCCTGCTATTGAAATGAATCGTCTTACACAAGGCTTTGGAATTGGTATTTCAGCAATGAAAGCAATTGCTATTGTGATTATGGTATTGTCGTTTATTTCAGTGTTTATTTCCCTTTACAATTCATTGAAAGAAAGAAAATATGAATTGGCTTTGCTCCGTACCATGGGAGGTTCTAAGGCTACGTTATTCCGTTTGATACTTCAAGAAGGATTGATATTAGTAATTATTGGCTACATCATAGGAGCAATCCTTAGTCGCTTGTGGCTAGTGATTTTGAGCAATTCTTTGGAAGACAACTTCCATTATGAGCTAAATGAAATGGGAATTACAAGCGGCGAAATCGTTTTACTTGGTGTAACTTTGCTAGTAGGAATGGTGGCCTCATTGTTGCCTGCATTAAGGGCACTCAAAATGGACATTTCAAAAACACTTTCCAATGCTTAAGAAGATCATTTTTATTTTAGTAGGAGTTGCGGCAGCCATCGGGTTGAGCAGCTACGTAAGAGCACAGACCGACGACACTCCTGTAAAGGCTCAAAAGGCAGTAGAATGGGAGAAGGTGAATCAATCATCTGTTGTACCTAATCTTCTAGTTGGTCAAGCCAACGAACTAACATGGAAAACCCTTTCTGATGTTACCTTCAAGCAGATTTATGTAAAAGAATTAGACTCCTATTTCTGGAAACCAACATTTGGTGCAGCAATCAAAGCTTATGAAGGCAAAGAAGTATTTATCACTGGATATGTAATCCCTGTGGATTATGACGATAATTTCTATGTTGTTTCAAGATACCCATATGCTAATTGCTATTTCTGCGGTGGCGGTGGTCCTGAATCAGTAGCTGATTTGCGTTTTAAATCTACCCATCGTCAATACAAAACAGACGAACGTCTAACATTCAAAGGCAAGCTAAAACTCAACTCAGATGATATCTATCAGATGAATTATATCTTGATAGATGCAGCGGAGTACCTTCCATAATTGGTTACTGATTACTGGTTACTAGATACAAACTACTAGTAACTGATGGTAGGTGATAGGTAATATGAAGTAGGTAGTAAGTGGTAGGTAGTAAGTAAAAATATTCAAATAAAAAGCGCGGCATGTATTCATGCCGCGCTTTTATTATTTCTTTAGTAACTAGTATCTAGTAACCAGTAGTCAGTTACGCCATCTGCCCCATTGTCTTGAGGTGATTCACGTGTGATCTAATTGCACTTACTACTGTTTTGTATTCGTTGTAACGCACACCAAATTGAGCACATGTTTCTTTTACAATCTTGTTCAATTCAGGATAGTGTACGTGAGAAATACGTGGGAAAAGGTGATGTTCAACTTGGAAGTTTAGACCGCCAGTAAACCAAGAAACAATCTTGTTTTGTGTTGCAAAATTTGAAGTTGTTTTGATTTGGTGAACAGCCCACTCATCGCCGATTTTTCCATCGTTCGCAGTTGGATCAACAAACTCTGTGTTCTCCATTACGTGTGCCATTTGGAATACGTATGACAAGATCATACCACACACAAATGATGCAATAAGGTAACCCACTATAGTTTGTAATACACCCATAGTGTACATTGGAAGTGCAAAGAAAACTCCGAAGTGAACAATCTTAGTCACCCAGAATATCACGTGATCTTTAGTACTGAACTTGCGGATTGGAGTCATTCCAATTTTTCCTGAGAAATACTTTTTCCAGTCGAAATAGAAAATCCAAAGCACGTAGGTCAAACTGTAAAGTCCTACAGAATAGATGTGCTGCCATTTATGAATCGGCTTTTTAGGCTGAATCGTAGTGGTACGCATGAAAGGTTTGATGTCGATATCGTCATCATAACCATCAATGTTGGTGAAACTGTGGTGGATGAGGTTGTGTTTGGTTTTCCAAAGATGAACGTCACCTCCCATAAGGTTCAATGAGTGACCCATGATTTCATTCACCCAAGCTTTGCTTGAGAAGCTGCCGTGAGCTCCATCGTGCATCACGTTGAATCCTATTGCAGCCAAGTTTATTCCAAATAAGGAACAAAGGATGACGCTAAGCCATATCGGCATTGGTACAAATACCAAAAGCCAAAAGATGACTCCGAATGATAAAAATAGGATGGTTGTTTTGCTGTAGAGCTTGAAGTTACCGGTGGTTTCCACCTTGTTTGAAGCAAAGTAGTTGTCTACTCTTTTTTTAAGTTCATCAAAGAACGGGTGTTCTTTGGTGTTAAATTGTATTCCTGCCATATGGCAAAGATAAAACACGAAGGCCCAAAATCGAGTTAATTTCGACTTTGGGCCTCCCAAAATGATATAAATCAGTAGTATTACCTTACTACCACTTTGGTAGTCTGTACATTAACTGACCCCTGAATCTGAAGCACATACTGCCCTGTGGAAAGATCAGTGTCGATTTGTGTAGTGTTTGAGTTCATGACTTGTTTTCTAAATACTTCACGTCCCATGGCGTCAAAGATTACTATATAGTCGCCCGCATTCATGTCCTCCGCAGAAATTGTGAAGTCACCTTCTGAAGGATTTGGATAGATAGAAATACCAGCACTTGTTTCAACTTCATTTACTCCTATCGAAGAAACGAATGTATTCACAGCTGTATTCGTGATAATTGCTTCATTGAAGTCGAAGTAGATGTATGCAGTGTTTTCAAACACAGTACCCACTGGCATATCTGCTATAGGGTGAATACGATAAACAATTTGTCCGTGACTTAATTCTTCATTTGTATTGCTGTCTGGAAGCATAATGTTATTGAACTGCCAAGTAATATGGCCATTCACCATTTGCATCAAGTAATCATGAGTCGCGCCAAGCATTTCGATACTTGTCCAGTCGAGGTCTTCATCCAATTGATCTTCTATTCTAATGTTGATTGCCTCGGATGTTCCCGTGTTCTGAAAGTTGATTACATAAGTGAATGGATCATTTGAAGGAAGCATATCACCTGTTTCACCAACTCCTGATGGATAAGATAGTTTGTTGTTTGGGTCATAGGAACTAACGATATGCCAGTGGATGATATCCGAATTGTTCGTCGCATCTACATCACCCAATGCAACACATTGCCCAACCAAAACTGCTTCGGTATTTAGCGGTGTGCCAATCATTATCTGGCCATTTACTTGTGTAAAATGGTGTCCTAATGGGGGGATATCAACATTCGTCCAAGAAATTGTATTCGAAGCATCATCAAAAATTCCCTGAACACCACCTAAAAAAGAGATCCCATTTGGAATAAAAAATTCAGGTACTGACACTTCCACATTAAAGACACCCGGCACATCTCCATTATTATTTACAAATACATTAAAGTGCGTATTCAACCCCGAAACAGGATTTGAGATTCCTGCTAACCCAATTTCCAAATCCAAACTGTTCTCCAAATAATCTAGTCGAATATTTCGCGTCACAGTTAAATTTGTCTGAACACTAAAATCTACATTATCGACGTAAGATGTTCCATTTTGGGTGATAAAAGATAGTTCTACCGTTTGATAACCAGACGGAATAGTCAAACAGAATTCTCCATTCAAATTGGTCAATGCTGACAAATTCTGAACGCCATTAGTCCCTTCAATTGTGTATTCTAACAAAGCGTTTGAAAAAACAGGATCACTTGATTCTAATGCATAAGATTCATTAGAATCGAGATAAACGGTTCCACAAACCGTCCCCATGGCTTCAATCATTGCAATATTGTAGACGCATCCTGATAAGATTGAAGTCGGATCAATTAGAGCATTTCCATAAGCATTGAAAATACCTCCTGAAAGACATTCAAAACCTGAGTTGTTATCATTAATGTTTATCCAATTTAATTGCCCTGGAAAAATGGGTAACTCGTAATATCCATTTTCGTCTGTTTGCGACTCTGTAAAGTTACCAATGCCTATTTGGGGCAAACCAGGTTCTCCAATATCTTGAATACCATTCTGATTTGAGTCTAAAAAGACAATGCCACACATTGTAACTGGCGAGAGATATTCTATTTCTTGTGTCACTTGATCAGTGCACCCATAATCACTATTTGTGGTCTCACAAGTAATGGTGTAAACACCATCTGCATTTGGTGTAAATGTAAAAATACCTCCGCTTGCTTGAAAGACTCCATCGATATACCAACTAGTTATAGTATTCGGGAAGGGATTATAATCAATACATTGAAAACTGTATCCATTATCAATAATAGCTACATATGGCAAACATGGATTAAAAGTGGGGTTAGAGAATGTAAAAGGAATTGTAACATAACAATTATACCCATTATAAACCGATAAATTCCCTGTAAAATTGGAAGTATTTCCAGGCGCATATATTACCTCACTTCCGCCGTTGTCATTTTCAGGAATTGAAATATTCTCAGAATACCAATAATAATTAAGGTCATTTACGAACCCAACTGGAGTATATACCAAATGGCATTGATTATCGATAAATTCAACTAATTCAATAGTTCCCTCAAGAAGAGAGCAATCCGAAAATACAACCTCCATGCATGTTGTGGCTTGTCCAAGTATTTCATCCGTGATTTGATCGTGTGTGCTGACTGTCAGACAAACGGTGTACGTACCAAAACCAGGAAACATATAATCCGGGTGTTGAAGCTCAGAAGTTGCTAGCCCACTAAAATCCCAGGAATAGGTGAAATATTGACCACTTCCTAGACAATTTTCAACACTGTCAGTAGAAAAAAAATCCACTTCGAAATTGTCGGATTCTGGATAAAGAAAATAAAAATCACCTGTTGCTATGCATTGAGAGAAACTTTGAAAATTAAACACAAAAGCGAGTAAGGATAGG
>JBJOKO010000070.1:0-10323 GCA_046046035.1 Bacteroidota bacterium
AGTATTTTACCAACGAACCATCAGGTTTGAGCGGCAAATGTTGAAGATAAAAAGCGAATGAACTAGAGTCAGACTTTACTCTGGTATATCCAATCGGTAAACTGAATCGATCTTGAATTGTCTTGCCCTCTTTGTTGATTTCGGTGTCACCAGTTATTGCGAATTTTTCTCCCATCCCGCCACAAGCAGAAAGAATCAAGAATAATAGAAGCCAAAGTTTGCGCATAGTCGAAGATAGTGAAAACTGGTTACTGATTACTGGATACTGGATACTGGATACTGGTTACTGAATACTAGATACTAAATAACCACTAACTAGTAACCAGTAACTAGTAACCAGTAACTAGTAACCAGTAACCAGTAACCAGTATCCAGTAACTATCGTATTTTCGCGATATGAATTCTATTGAACAAAAGAAAGCGGCATTTGAACGCTTGTTGATTATCATGGATGAATTGCGTGCGCAATGTCCGTGGGATAAAAAACAAACACTCGAAAGTCTACGACATCTCACTATCGAAGAAGTTTACGAATTGGGCGACGCTATTCTTGATGGAGATATTGATGAAGTGAAAAAGGAAATCGGGGATATTCTTTTGCACATGGTGTTCTATGCTAAAATTGCTTCTGAAACAGAGCACTTCGATATTGCAGATTCACTGAATTTCATTTGTGATAAACTGATCTCACGTCACCCACATATCTATGGCGATGTAACTGTTCAGGATGAAGAGGAAGTAAAGTCAAATTGGGAAAAACTCAAGTTGAAAGAAGGAAAGAAAAGTGTTCTTGAAGGTGTGCCGAAATCATTGCCTGCAATGGTGAAGGCTCAGCGTATGCAAGACAAAGCCCGCGGCGTTGGATTTGATTGGGATAATGAAGATCAAGTTTGGGAGAAAGTTCAAGAAGAATTGAACGAGTTCAAAGTAGAAGCCGATACCAATTCCGATAAAATGGAAGACGAGTTTGGTGATCTA
This sequence comes from Bacteroidota bacterium, assembly GCA_046046035.1. GTDB lineage: Bacteria > Bacteroidota > Bacteroidia > Flavobacteriales_D > Sanyastnellaceae > JAIXWP01. The sequence goes on from JBJOKO010000070.1 coordinate 979, forward strand.
CTTTTCTCATTAATCAACTATGCAAGATTCAAAGGAATTAATCCGGAAGACGCATTAGAAAAGACCAATCGTAAGTTCATATATCGTTTTCAATACATGGAAACCGAAAGCGCCAAAGACGGCAAAGTTCTCGGCGAAATGACGCTTGAAGAGATGGATAAGTACTGGAATGAAGCGAAGAAAACTCGGTAGTTTGATAGTTCGGTAGTTTGGTAGTGTGGTAGTTTGATAGATAAATCAAATGCACCCAAGTGAACCCAAGTGCCCTCGAGTGAAATAAAATGCACTAGTAATTAGTAACTAGTAACCAGTAACCAGTCACCCGTCACCAGTCGTTAGTCACCGGTCACTGGTCGTCGGTCGTCAGTCACTGGTCGTCATTCACCAGTCACCAGTCGTTGGTATTCTTCTTCACTGATTATCTGCACACCTAGGTCTTCGGCTTTTTTGCGTTTGGATGGACCCATATCGTCGCCGGCTACTACGTATGTTGTTTTGGAACTAATGCTGCCGCTGACTTTGCCTCCGTGAGATTCGATGTGTTCTTTGATTCCATCTCGAGAAAAGTTCTTGAAGACACCACTTACTACAAATGTTTTTCCTTTGAAAATATCGGAAGTAGGGAGATCTGATTCGGAAATTTCTACATCCATTTTTACACCTTTTTCGCGCAAGCGATGAATAAGGCTTCTGTTTTCTTCTTTACCGAAATATTCTATGATGCTTGCAGCTATTTTTTCACCGATTTCATCGGCTTCTAGTAACTGTTCTTTCGTTGCTACAGAAATTGCATCAATGGACTTGAAGTGACGTGCAAGTTTCTTCGCCACTGTTTCTCCAACGAAGCGAATACCTAAGGCAAACAGCACTCGTTCGAATGGTATTTGTTTACTCAATTCAACTCCTTCCAACAAATTCTTCACGCTCTTTTCTTGCATAGAGCGACGCTTTGTTTCTCCAGTTAGTTCATCGCCGACTGTGAATTCTAATCCGATGAGTTTATCGTATGTAAGATCGTAAATGTCTGCGTAATTCGAGAGAAGACCTTTGTCCCAAAGTCCAGCAATAGTCTCTGTTCCGAGTCCTTCGATGTTCATTGCTTTTCGGCTAATGAAATGCTCCATGCGTCCTTTGATTTGCGGTGGACAAGTAGCGTCGTTTGGACAATAGTGTTGTGCTTCACCTTCTTTTCGAATCAACTTGGTATTGCATTCAGGGCAATGTGTGATGTACTCGTGTGGGAATGTGATTTGATCTCTTTTGGTTAAATCAACACCAACTACTTTCGGGATAATTTCTCCACCCTTTTCTACAAAAACAATATCGCCTTCGCGGATGTCGAACTTGGCAATTTGATCTGCATTATGTAATGAAGCTCTTTTTACTGTGGTGCCTGCAAGCTGCACGGGTTGTAGGTTTGCAACAGGAGTGATAGCTCCGGTTCTTCCAACTTGATAGGTGATTTTTTGTAGTCGTGTAGAAACAGTTTCTGCTTTGAATTTATATGCAATAGCCCAACGTGGACTTTTGGCAGTCATCCCTAATTCATCCCACAGTGAGAACTTATTTACTTTAATAACGATGCCATCGATTTCAAATGGCAGATTGAATCTCTCTTTATCCCAATATTCAATAAACGACATGATACCGTCGATTGAGTTGGTTTTTTCAATCATTCTTTTTTTCGCATTAGGAACTTTGAATCCCCAAGTTGATGCGTGTTCTACGCTATTGAAATGATCTGCGAATGGAAGACCTTCTCCTAAAACAAAATACAAATAGCAATCGAGACGACGTTTTGCAACCTCTCCGCTATCTTGTTGTTTCAGTGTTCCTGCAGCTGTGTTCCTTGGGTTGGCATAAAGTTCTTCTCCATTTTCAAGTCTATCTTCATTTAGTTTGTCGAAGACTTCTCTTGGTAGAAAAATCTCTCCACGAATTTCGAAAGAAGGAGGGAAGTCACCCTTCAAAGAAAGTGGAATGCTGCGAATGGTGCGGATATTAGCTGAAACATCTTCGCCTACACTTCCATCACCTCGTGTGATTCCTTTTACGAATTTTCCATTTTCATAATGAAGTGAAATAGCGACACCATCGTATTTCAATTCCATGACATATTCAATATCGGTGTCGGCTTCTTTGTGAAGACGTTCTTCCCACTCTGCAATTTCTTCGCGGTTGTATGTATTCGAAAGAGAGAGCATTGGTCTCTTGTGCGTGACCTTTTCGAATTTGTCTGTAATGTCGCCGCCAACTCTTTTTGTTGGGGAATTGATATCAGCAAATTGAGGAAATTCTTTTTCAAGATTTTCCAATTCTTTAAGAAGCATATCAAATTCTTGGTCTGAAATGACCGGAGAATTTTCTACATAATAAAGATGATTGTAATGATTGAGCGATGCAGTAAGTTCTGCAATACGTTCTTTTGCAATATCAATAGGTGTGCTTGATGTCATGATCCCAAATGCTCTTAATGAGTTTGCCAAACTTAATACGAACTCTGAGAATAGCAACAGGTGCATTATAGATTGGTTTCACTTCTTGCGGGATGTCATTCATGTGACGATAGCCGATACCAGCGCCAGCGTCAATCCACCAATTGATGTGGTAATAGGCGGTGGTACTTAATTCAAATACCCGAACATCTTGTTCAGGGAAAGACTGTCTTCTTGAAGCTCCGAGAAGTAAATAATCCCCTTTGATTTTACCACGTCCGATGTGGAATGCCGAGGAAACTTCCCATTTTTTATTGAAGAAAAGAACACGTTCGTAATAAAACGTATTGTAACGCAGTGTAAATGACGCTTCTGAAATTTGCGAGTTGAACTCTTCAAAAGAGAAAGCTTTGACTTTATCGCCCATTCCATAGAACCCGATTCCGAAACGATGCACTCTGCGGTACTCCATTCCGATTCTCACTCCACCGATTCGGGCAGTGGTATTGCTGATAATGGACTGGCGAGCGTCAAGAGAAAAATCGAATTTCCATTTTTTGAAATTTCCATCCAAAGGTTTGTATCCGGTAACAATCCAAACCGTGTCGCGATAATCGCGATCTCTGCCGAATAAGGTGCCTTGAATTGTTTTTGGTTTCCAATTGGATACCACGTCAGTTTTTTGACCTATTGCAGATGCACAGGCAAAAAAGAACATGAGAGATATGAGGTACCTGAAATTCAATTGGCGGCAAAAATAGTTCACTTCCGAGATAATAGGACTATTTTACAACATCTTGGCTTTTTTGAAAGTAGTTGAAGGGAAAACTCAGTATTTTCACCACCTTTGACGGAAATTAAATATTCAATCATTGGATTTCAGAGAATTAGGATTAGCGGAGGAGGTTTTGGAAGGTATTTCTTCTATGAATTTTACTCAACCAACGCCCATTCAGGCGGAGAGTATACCTCACATTTTAGCTGGTAAAGACATTATCGGCATCGCGCAAACAGGCACAGGAAAGACGGCAGCATTCGTTTTGCCCATTATCAATCAGATTATCAAGTCAGGTGAGCACGGCAAGACCAAAGCTCTTATAGTGGTTCCGACTCGTGAATTGGCCCTTCAAATCGATCAGGCCGTAGAAGCATATTCATATTTCACGGGTGTAAGTTCTGTTGCTATTTATGGCGGCGGAGATGGCAAAGTTTTCAATAATGAAAAACGAGCAATCACTACCGGGGTGGACATTATCATTGCCACTCCAGGACGACTTATTTCTCACATGAATGTGGGTTATGTTGATTTTAGCGAATTGAAATATTTTGTTTTAGATGAAGCGGATCGCATGCTAGACATGGGTTTTGCACCTGATCTAAACAGAATTATTCGTGTGTTGAATCCATCAAGACAAAGTCTATTGTTTTCAGCGACAATGCCAGAGTCTGTATTCAGAATGGCGAAGTCTATTTTGCATGATCCGATTACAATCAATATTGCGTTAAGCAAGCCTGCAGAAGGCGTAACACAGGGAGCATTTGTTGTTTACGAAGAACAAAAAATGCCTGTGATTATCGGACTTCTTGTTGAGCGAAAAGATATTTGCACTATTGTCTTCAGTAGCACCAAACAAACCGTTGCGAATTTGTATCGCGCATTAAAATCGAAGGGTCTTAATGTGGGAATGATCAGCAGTGATTTGGAGCAAGCGGAGCGTGAGCAAGTGATGTTGGATTTTAGAAGTAGAAAAATTAATATACTCGTTGCAACCGACGTTGTAAGTAGAGGTATTGACATAGATATTATCGACTGCGTAATCAATTACGATGTTCCGGGAGATGCAGAGGACTATGTTCACCGTATCGGAAGAACGGCTCGTGCGCAACGCAAAGGAGAAGCTTTTACATTGATTAGTCCGGGAGAGCAAGGTAAATTTGGAAGGATAGAAGTCCTCATTGGAAAGCCGGTTGACAAACTAACTTCTTCTGTAGAGATTGGTCCTATTCCTGAATACACACCTGGAAAAAGAAGTGAAGGCAGATCATTCGGCGGTCCAAAACAAGGAGGACGCCCAGGAGGCAGACCAGGCGGAAAGCCAGGCGGAAGACCCAGCGGCAAACCCGGCGGACGACGACCAACAACCGGTGACCGGTGACTAACGACTGGTGACTAGTGACTGATGACTGGTGACTAGTTACTGATTACTAGTGCATTTTAATTCATTTGGGTTCATTTGCTTTCACTTGTGTTCATTTGGTTTAACTATCAAACTACCACACTACCACACTACCAAACTCTCAAAGTTTTGTCTTGGAAATTTGCCATATCGATGAGTATAGTGACAACATTTTTTGTCACGATAGTTCTTGTTGGAGTTAACGTTGGATTCAACGAACAATTCCCTAAAATTTGGTTGAGATCATGGGCCATCGCAGCCACCATGGTTGCCCTAGCGATTCGCTACCTAGCACCCGTCATCAAAAAAAGAGTAGACCCTTAACTGGTGACTGACGACTGGTGACTAGTGACTGGTGACTAGTTACTGATTACTAGTGCATTTTAATTCATTTGGGTTCATTTGCTTTCACTTGTGTTCATTTGGTTTAACTATCAAACTACCACACTACCAAACTATCGAAGCGTTGTGACCGCTAGCTTGCGCCATGTGTCCGATCCTTGTTCTAGATTTTGTCTTATCGTTTCTTCGAGTTCTGGTTTTAGTTCTGGGTATTTCTTGCAGATTTTAATCATGAGTTTTAAGGCGTTGTAACTCACTGCTAGGTCTTCATGTGTGCGACGAATAAACGTCATTAAAGTGTCCACTAATTTTCCGAGCTTTTCGCTTTCTAAAATATCAGAGTGGAGTAGGGCTTTCATGATTTCGCGGCGCGATCCAGATACTTTCACATCAATAAGGTTGTCGATTACGTAATCAACATATTTATTCATGCATCCTTTTTGTTGAACGGAAGCGGCAGAAAGAATCCAAGAGGCTTTCATGCTTGGCGTCATGTCATCGCTCAAAGCGAGATCAACCATTTTCTTCATCTCCTTATCATGCGCACGAATATATTCAGCGATGTGCTCAATATCTTTCTTGTGCATACCAGTATGAAGCTCGATTTTCATTTGACAAAAATAAAAAAGCCCCACATTGCTGTGGAGCTTTTTTTATTGTTGATTTTTTATTTTTGATGTTTGATTTTTTAGGTTTCCTGAGTGATGGTGGAAGGGCTGGTTTATATCCAACCTATTCCATCAAAAGTCAACCATTAGACATCAACCCTATTTTTTTGGTGCTAGGAAGCCAAAGTTTTTGCTGTAGTACAACATTTGATCAGCGAACTTATCTACGTAAGTTACTTTGATGTCTGTGATGTTACCACTAGCATCCATTACTGGTTCTAGAAGTGGATTCATGAATCCAGCATAAGGAGGGATGTTCAATTTATCAGAACGATCGATTACTTCTTTGTGAAGTTTTTGATCTACTTTTTTACCGTATCCATCAGCTAGAGCGGCAGCAGCTTTGTAGTCACCAGAGCTTGTGATACGTTGAACTTCTTTCAACAAATCTCCAACCAATACACGCATTTTATCGTAGTCGCGAATGTCGATGAATGTTTTTCCTTCGCGTTGAGAAATAACGATTACGCTATCTGCTTTTCCTTTTTCATAAATCCAGTTGCTTACCCAAGCGCGGTTACGCATGTGAGCTTCTTCGATTTCTTCACCCACTTTCAAACGACGAAGTTGAACTAACATACCATTACGTAGGTAGCCATCGTACTCAGCTTTACCAACCTCAAGGCTTTCCATCAATCCCAACTCAACGAGTTTTGGATCCATGATGTAGTAAAGTGCTACTAAGTCTGCACGTCCTTCTTCAATAGTTGAAGCATATTCTTTCAATGTTTGAGAAGATGGAGCAACACCTTCTTCCAATTGACCACTAGCGTGACCAATTACTTCGTGCATGGCAGTGTGAAGTTTACCAGCAACATCTCCGTATTTCTGAGCGCGAGCAACTTCTTCTGCATCATTTGCAAATTCAGTCAACATGCCTGCACCAGCAGCTTTGTTGTATGCGTCTTCGATATTACCAAGACTCACAGATTTAGAACCGTGAACGGTGCGAATCCATTGTGCGTTTGGCAAGTTTACACCGATTGGAGTAGAAGGTGAAGCATCACCGGCTTCGCCAGCAACGTTTACTACTTTGTAAGTAATACCTTTTACTTCTTTCTTTTTGTGTTGTGCACTAACTGGAGAATTGTCTTCGAAGTATTGAGCATTTTGCATCATTACTTTCATACGATCAGAAGCTTCAAAGTCGTTGATTTCAACAACGCTTTCGAATGATCCACGATTTCCTAGTGGGTCATTGTATACTTCAACAAAACCGTGGATATAATCAATGTCGCCTTCAGTTGCACCAACCCATTGGATATTGAAATCATCCCATGTACGAAGGTCACCTGTTTTGTAAAACTCCATCAATTTACGCAATGCAGCCGCTTGCTTATCGTTTTCTGCCACTTTCTCAGCCTTCTCAAGCCAGAAGTTTACTTTCTCCAAAGCAGCGCCATATAGGCCTCCTATGCGATAAACGTCTTCAACCAATTTGCCATCTTTCTTGATCAATTTTGCATTCAATCCATAAGAAAGTGGTGAACGGTCGTCTGGTTTTTGGAGTGATTTGTAATATGCTTCAGCTTCAGCAGTAGTAACTCCTTCGCCGTACATATTCACTGCAGAGTTTTCTACCAAACCTTTCTTCGCATCCTTTTCAACTTTGCGAGGAGCGATTTTAGGATTGAAAATTACTTCTTTGATTTCAGCAGAACATTCTGTTGTTGTTGCAGCTAGAACTTCATCAAAATATTTCTTAGAAAATTTAGGCTGATGTTTCAAGTTGCTGTAGTGATGGTGGATACCATTACTCATCCAAACTTGTTTCAAATAGCTTTCAAAAAGTAACCATTCAGCAGCGGTTTTATCACCGTTGTATGTTGTATAGATTTTCTCTAGAATAGAACGAATTTCAAGATTGTGTTTGTAGTTCTGATCCCAAAGCATATCGCGACCAGCAAGACCTGCTTGAGTCAAGTAGTAAACGAGTTCTTTTTGTTTCAAACTAAGACGATCCCAACATGGGATGCGGTAGCGCAGGATACGCACATCTTCAAAACGATCTACTTCGTAGGCAAAGGTTGAATCATTGTCAACACATGCCGCTGGTGCTTGAGCTGCTGGTTGCTCTGCAGGCTTCTGTTCGCTGCCGCAAGAGGCCATCAATGCCATACCACCTAATACTAGATAATGACTGATTTTCATTTTTTTGTTTGCTTGATTTTGGAAGCGACGAATTTAGCAGAAGATGCGATGCTCTCGGAATTTTTTATTAAAAACTGAAGTTATTAACAATTATGAGTTACTTTTGTATTCCGCTCTTCAAAGCGATTGATGCATGAAAATGTTAACAGAAGTAACCTCAGGTATTAGAATCAGCGTTGTTCCTCATTATGAGCCAGGGATTAGCAGTCCTTTGAACGACAATTTTGTGTTCTCTTATCAGATTATTATTGAAAATCAAAATGACTTTCCGGTGCAATTGCTCCGTCGCCATTGGCATATTTTCGATTCTGTTGCCATCAAACGTGAAGTGGAAGGTCCTGGAGTAGTAGGCGAAACACCTGTTATTCAACCTGGTGAGTTTTATACTTACCAATCAGCGTGCGACCTTCATTCTATGCGCGGTTCTATGCATGGTTATTATAGCATGCAACGTCTTGGTGATACTCAAGTTTTCAACGTACGTGTTCCCAAATTTCGTCTAGAAGTTCCTTACGGACTCAACTAGTTTCTGTAGCTTTACTGCATGAAAATTCGTGTTTACTTGCTAGTAGTAATTCTACTTAGCACAATTTTGTTTGCTTGTACTCCAAAACCAAGTGATGGACAGCCTTCTTCCAAAGCGAAGAAGATTCAAGGTGTTCATTTCATGGGTAGTCCAACGCGAGTTGATCTGATTGAATTTATTAATATAAAAAATACGCACGCAAATTATGTGAGCGTGATGCCTTTTGCCGTGACTTCGAAAGGATCTAATCATATTTCACATGAGGAAATGCCTTGGCAATATTGGGGCGAATCATTAGAAGGAATTCAAACTTCAATTGATTTAGCAAAAGAGAAAGGCATGCAGACCATGATTAAACCAATGATTTGGTTGATGGATGGAAGTTATATTGGAGAGATTGATTTTGCTTCTGATAATGATTGGTTGAACTATGAGAGAGAATACAAGGAGTTTATTTTAAAGTACGCAGAACTGAGCGAAAAAAATAGACTGCCGTTGTTCTGTATAGGCTCAGAGTTGGACATCTGGGCAGAAAAACGTCCTCAGTATTGGAGGGAATTGGTCAAGTCAATACAAGAAGTTTATAATGGTGATTTGGTTTATGCATGTCGCCATGGGAATGAAGAGAAGATTGCTTTTTGGGATGCACTCGATTATGTGGGATTGACGGTGTATGACAGTGTTTCTGGAGAAGAAACTCCGACGCTCGATACATTAATGAAGAATTGGCTCCCCATTAAAGAACAAATTGCGGCATTTAGTAAGAAGGTCAATAAGAATGTAATCTTTACAGAGTGGGGCTATACACATTCGAATTATAGCGGAAGAGTTCCTGATATGGATTCTATTCATTCTGCAATCAATGAGCAAGCACAAGCCAATTGTTATGATGCATTGCTATCTACGTTTGAGAAGGAGCCTTGGTTTATAGGTGGATTTGTATGGAAGTGGTACCCATCAGAAGATCAGGCTTCATTGGATAAAGATCCTTATTCACCGCAGAATAAGATGGCTCAAAAAGTTTTGATGAAGCACTGGAAAAAGTA
>JBJOKO010000071.1:0-10292 GCA_046046035.1 Bacteroidota bacterium
GGCAAAACAAGCGGAAATTACACAACGAGCGCAGTCGGAAATCAATAGCACCAATGCAGGTTATAATCAACTAAAAGCTTTATCCAATGGAAAAGTAGTGAAGCGTATGAAGCAGCGCGGCGATTACGTGAGGAAGGGTGATGTGATTGCAACAATTGCGAATGAGCAAACAGTGATTGCTCGATTGAATGTGGATGAAAATAGCATTAGCAAAGTGAAAGTGGGTCAATTGGTGAAGGTGAGATTGAATGTAACTAAGGATAAAGTTATCGATGCTACTGTAACTGAGATCTACCCTATGTTTGATGAGGCTTCGCAATCATTTATTTGTGAAGCTCGCTTTGTGGTACCGAGTGAATTTGATATTATAGGAACTCAGTTGGAAGCGAATATTGTGGTTGGTGAAAAGAAAAATGTGCTTCTAATTCCTCGATCGTATTTGAGTTTTGCGAATGCCGTCCAGGTAAAAGGAGAGGAGCAGCCTCGCTCAATAGAAGTAGGTATCAAGAGCACCGAATGGGTTGAAGTACTCAGTGGAATCACTGCTGAGGATGTATTGACACCACTTAAAAAGTAACCATGAAGCATTTTATAAATAGAGAAATTGCTTTTACCTATACTACTTCAAGCAAGAAGTTGACTACCGTCGCGGTGCTTGGAGTGTTGCTGGGGATGGCTGTTTTTATGTTTATGAATTCGATGTTGGTGGGTTTTGATAAGACAGCGAGTACGTCTATTTTCAAATCCACTCCACATATTCGAATTTATAAAGATGATGTCATAAGCGAACCGCTCTTTAATACTGATGAATCCACCACATTGATTGTAAATCCCAAAGTGGTTCCATCAACAAATACCATTATTGATCCACAGTCAATTTTGGAATTAATGCGTAAGCAAGAAGGGGTAATAGTAGCGCTGCCGCAAGTGGTTGCTAATGTTTTTTATAATAATGGGAAGTCACAGTTGGCGGGTAGTTCCATAGGTTTCTTGCCTGCAGAAGGAAATAGAATGTTTGATATTAAATCATTCATGGTTCAAGGAAACTTTGATGATTTGGCGAATAATCAAAATGGAATTGTGATCGGTAGCGGTATTGCTCGAAAGATGAATTTGAATACCGGCGATAACATAAGTCTGACGAGTTCCAAGGGAGTGAATAAAGTGATGAAGGTGGTGGGTATTTTTGAAACAAAGAATTCGAAAGAGGATAAAACAAAATCATACATCAATATTTTGAGCGCACAGCAATTGATGAAAGAGGGGAATTCTTATGTAACTGATATCAATGTGAATGTGATTGATCCTGAAAAGGCGGCTCAATATGCGGAGAAGTTTTCGATGCTCACTGGTTATAAGGTCGAAGACTGGAAAATGGCGAATGAGACATTTATGGCGGGTTCTAGGATGAGAAAGATTGTGATCACATTTGTTTCATTCACGATTCTACTTGTTGCCGCATTCGGTATTTACAATATTTTGAATATGACCGTTAGTCAAAAGATCAATGATATTGCTATTCTCAAGGCTATGGGATTTAGAGGAAAAGATGTAATACAAATTTTTGTAACCCAAGCGCTCACCATAGGTATTGTGGGAGTGATTTTAGGTGTCATAGTCGCCACGATATTGGTCAATATTATGCAACATGTTTATGTTGGAGGGGATATTGGATATTTCCCGATAGCATTTGAACCGATGGAGTTTTTGAAAGGGATTATTATCGGTGTCACTATAACGTTTCTCGCTGGATATATGCCTGCTAGAAAGGCGGCGAAAGTGGATCCTGTAAACATTTTTAGAAAATAAGCACATGATTCTAGAAGTAAAAAATATAGAGAAAAAGTTCTACGATCCCACGGAATTCAAAGTGCTTAAAGGGATTTCTTTCGGAGTAGACAAAGGAGAATTTCTTACTCTGGTTGGAAAATCAGGAAGTGGAAAATCCACCTTGTTGTATGTGCTTTCCACGATGGATACGGATTACGATGGGGAGTTGAATATCGATGGTGAAAAAGTTACAGGATATGATTTGGATCGTTTAGCCATGATTCGAAATGAGAAAATTGGTTTCGTTTTTCAATTCCATTATTTACTCGCTGAATTCACCTGTTTGAAAAACGTGATGATTCCTGCATTGCGATTAGGAAAATACTCTCGAGAAGAGATAGAGCATCGTGCAATGGAAAAATTGAAGATGCTTGGATTAGAAGATCAAGCGCTAAAGCTTTCTTCCAAATTATCCGGAGGTCAGCAACAGCGTGTAGCGATAGCAAGAGCGCTAATCAACGATCCTCTCATCATCATGGGAGATGAACCAACAGGAAATCTTGATTCGAAAAATTCAGGAATAGTCTTCGACATTCTCCAAGACCTAGCTCACAACAAAGGCCAAACCATCATAGCCGTCACCCACGACAACGACTTCGCGAAGATGAGCGACCGCACAATAGAAATGCAAGACGGAATTATAGTGTGATAGTTTGGTAGTTTGATAGTTTGGTAGTAAAAGTGCACCCGAGTTAAACCAAATGCACACAAGTGAACCCAAATGATAATCTACTCATGCACTGGAATGCATTGAGATATTTATGTTCATTTGTTTCCACTAGTTTTCATTTGCGTTCACTTGTATTCATTTGTGTTCACTTGAGTGCATTTGCATTCAATACCAAACTACCACACTATCTAACTAATCTTCCCCCATTCCGTCTTATTCGCTTTTAGGCTGTTTAGGTGTTGGACTATTCTTTGGTTTTTTGGAGATTGTAGATGAGGATCCTCATCTGTGATTTCGAGGGCCATTTCTCTTGCGGCGGAGAGCATTTGTTGATCTCGAGCGAGATCTGCTATTCGTAGATTAACCAGGCCACTTTGTTGTGTGCCTGTGATGTCGCCGGGACCTCTGAGTTGTAAGTCGACTTCTGCAATTTCGAATCCGTCTGTGGTGCGGACCATTGTTTCTAAACGCGTTCTTGCATCTGCACTGAGTTTGTGACCTGTCATGAGTATGCAGTAACTCTGATCGGCGCCACGGCCTACGCGGCCGCGCAATTGGTGCAGTTGTGAAAGTCCGAATCGCTCTGCGCTTTCTATCACCATCACTGAAGCATTGGGTACGTTTACCCCAACTTCAATTACGGTGGTCGCTACCATGATTTGTGTTTTTCCGGAAACGAATTGTTCCATTTCGTAGTTGCGCGCGTCGGATTTCATCTGACCGTGCACAACAGATATTTTATATTGTGGTAGCGGGAATCTTCTCGCTAATGATTCGTATCCATCTTGCAAATCTTTGTAGTCCATCATTTCACTTTCTTCAATGAGTGGGTATACTACATAGATCTGACGCCCTTTTGCGATTTCATTTTCCATAAATTGAAAAACGGTAAGTCGCTTCGCGTCTGTATTGTGCGTCGTGGTAATCGGTTTTCTTCCTGGTGGCAATTCATCGATTACACTGATGTCGAGATCGCCGTAAAGTGTCATCGCAAGGGTACGCGGAATGGGCGTTGCGGTCATCACGAGAACGTGAGGTGGGAGCTCTGCTTTTTTCCATAATGCAGCGCGTTGCACAACACCGAAGCGATGTTGCTCATCGATGATTACTAATCCAAGATTTTGAAATTGAACTACGGGTTCGATGAGTGCGTGCGTACCAATGATGAATTTTAAATCACCCGTGATGAGACGCTCGTGTATTTTTTTTCTAACTGATTTTGGTGTTGAGCCAGTCAGCAATACCACATCAAGTCCCATCGGACTCAATAGTTCTGAAATGCCTTGAAAGTGCTGCTGCGCGAGGATTTCAGTGGGTGCCATCAAACAAACTTGATAGCCATTATCCATCGCGAGTAATGCACTTAAGAGGGCAACGATAGTTTTTCCACTTCCAACATCACCTTGAATAAGGCGATTCATGTGATGACCGCGAGCCACGTCGAGACGTATTTCTTTCATCACTCTTTTCTGCGCTCCAGTAAGTTCGAAGGGCAAGTGTTTTTCATAGAAGTTGGTGAAGTAGTCACCCACTTTTTGGAAAATTACACCTCTTTCTTCTTTAGTATTCATCAGCTTTTGTTTGACGAGCTGCATTTGAATAAAAAAGAGTTCTTCAAATTTCAATCGACGTCTTGCGGCTTCGAGAAGTTTTGAATTTGTTGGAACGTGTATTTGAGATATTGCTTCAGCGCGCGGCATTAGTTTGAAGCGTTGCAATACTTCATCCGGCAAATTCTCGTCGATTCGACCAGCGAGGTCTTCAATGAGTTGTTTGGTGAGTTTTGCAATACCGTTGCTATTGAGTCCTTTTGCGGTGAGTTTTTCAGTGGTGCTGTATACAGGTTTGAGTTCGCTTCCTTGGATGATGCGCGCATTCTCCATCAATTCCAATTCTGGATGAGGAATATTATAACGGCCTTTGAAGGCGTTTGGTTTTCCGTAAACGATATAGGTTTGGTTGGGTTGCAAAGCCGTTTTCGCCCAGCGAATTCCTTTAAACCAAACGAGTTCTATTTCCCCCGTATCATCGCGAAATGTTGCTACCAGTCTTTTCGCGCGGGCTTCGCCGATTTCTTTCATCGAAGTAACAACGCCCATTAATTGAATCGCAGTGCTATCTGATTGGATGTCTCGAATTTTTAGAATTTGAGACCTATCCATATAGCGGAAAGGGTAGTGGTTGAGGAGATCACCCCAGGTGGCGATGCGGAGCTCATTGCGCAGGGTTTCTGCGCGTTGGGGACCGACGCCTTTTAAATAGGATATTTCTTTCTCGAGCAACATTTATAGCGCGAAAATAAGCGGTAGAAACCATTTGTGGTGAAATCACATATTCTTGAATATTTTGACTTTATGCAGCCGCATGAATATGTCGCCTATTATTTCGCATCTTTGCCCTATGGAACTGAGTTTAAAAGGAAAAGTAGCCGTTGTTTGCGGCTCCACACAAGGCATAGGAAATGCGGCTGCGCATGAGTTGGCTCAATTGGGCGCAACTGTTTTTTTGATGGCAAGAAATCTTGAAAAGTTGAAAGAAGAGGTGGCTAAGTTGCCTACACCAGAAGGACAGCAGCACGGATATATTGTGGCGGATTTTGCGCATACATCGTCGGTGCAGGATGCCATTGCGGATTTTGTAAAACATCATTCTGCAAATATTCTAGTGAATAATACAGGCGGTCCAAATCCAGGGCCAGCTATTGATTCAGATATCGAAGCTTTCCGCGTAGCGTTTAATGCGCATTTGATCAATAATCATATCTTGGCTCAGGCTTTAGTTCCGGGGATGAAAGCTTTGGGCTATGGAAGAATTATCAATGTGATAAGCACTTCCGTGAAGCAGCCGCTTCCGAATTTGGGAGTGAGCAACACCATTCGCGGTGCCGTTGCAAGTTGGTCAAAAACACTTGCGATGGAATTGGGACAGTTCAATATTACTGTGAATAACGTATTGCCGGGCGCTACGGAGACGGGGCGTTTGGATCAGATCATGCAAAACAAAGCAGCGAAGACAGGAGTTGAAGTAGGTGATGTGAAACATGAAATGTCATCCGAAGTTCCGATGAAGCGTTTGGGCAAGCCGCATGAGATTGCAGCAGCCATTGCTTTCTTGGCTTCGCCTGCAGCATCGTATATCAATGGAATTAATGTGCCAGTGGATGGCGGCAGAACGCTGAGTTTGTAATACTGGAATTATGAAAGGACTGGTATTAAAATCAACGGGCAAGTGGTACGATGTGAAGGGAGAAGATGGCCTATTCTACCAGTGTCAAATTCGTGGTAAACTTCGATTGAAAGGTTCTACCACTACCAATCCTGTTGCCGCAGGAGATCATGTAGAATTTACTTTAGAGAATGAAACCAATGGAAATATCGTTTCCATTGATGAACGAAAGAATTATATTATAAGAAAGTCAGTCAATCTCTCGAAAGAGGCGCAGATTGTGGCTTCCAATATTGACGTTGCATTTTTGGTTGTAACAACCAATCGTCCTCAGACTACCCCAGGATTTATAGATCGTTTCCTCATCACCGCTGAGGCGTATGGGGTGGAGACGGTGTTGGTGTTTAATAAGATTGATCAATACCTGGAAAGTGAGGAAGAGGGGAAGAGGGGAAGTGAGGAAGAGGGAAAGTGGGACCCTTCGACAGGCTCAGGGACCGGGGGAGAAGATGATTTTGAGGATGATGAGGATTTTGATGATGAGGAAGATTATGAGGAGGAGAAGTATGCGGGGTTGGAGAGGGTGGAGGAGTTGATTGAGATTTATAGTGGAATTGGATATGCGTGTTTGAAGACTTCTGTATTTACGGAAGAGGGGATGGAGGAATTGAAAGCGATGATGTCAGGAAAAGTTTGTCTGCTTAGTGGACATTCTGGAACGGGAAAATCATCCATTGTAAATTATTTTATTCCAGAGGGAGATATTCGAATTGGTGATATTTCTGAGTCGAGCAATAAGGGTCAGCATACTACGACATTTGCTGAGATGCATGCATTGCCTTTTGGAGGTTACATTGTAGACACTCCGGGTATCAAGGGTTTCGGCTTAGTTGATATTCCGAAAACAGAATTGCATCATTATTTCAAAGAATTTTTCGCAGCCTTACCAAATTGCAAATTCAACAATTGCAAACACATCAATGAGCCAGGCTGTGCAGTCATAAAAGGAGTAGAAGAAGGCACTATCGCCGCAAGTCGCTACAACAGTTATCTATCGATGTTTGAGGATGAAGATGAGCGGAGTCACTATCGGTAGTTTGGTAGTGAAAAGTGTACCCAAATTAAACCAAATGCACCCAAGTGCACCCAAATGATTTTTCATTTGTGTTCACTTGTGTTCACTATCTCACTGTCGCGTTGTCTCACCGCCACACCGCCACACTGTCTCACTGTCGCGTTGTCTCACTACCACACTATCAGTAAACTTTGTTCATTGAACTAACCTTCGTCAACTCATCGATGATTATTTGGTAGAGCTTGAAGAACGTGTTGAGTTGTTCGATTTTTTTGATTTTGGTTCCTGTGATGAAATAGAGCATCACTTTGTCGGGTGAGATTTTTTCTCCGAAAATGCCTGATTCTTCGAGTATTTCGAGATGAACATCTTTGGTGTTTTGTAGGATGCTTATGAATTCTTTGTTTTGGAAAAGCGGCTGCAATTTGTATTCATCGTTGCCGCTAATGAGGAAACGGAAATCAAATTCTTTGTTTCCTGTTTTGATATCCTGCTGTCCAAATAGTTTTCCAATATCATCTACAATTGTTTGTTCAATTATCCGGAACTTTAAGTTATCAGGTGATTTGAATTCCAATCGAATTCTAGTGAATGAAACAAGAGAGGATCTTACTAATACCGTAGGATAATCATTGAGTCGATCGAATACAATTTTATGATTGCGATAGATTATCTCTACGCTATCGTGGTTGTCATATTGCCCGACAATATAGTTTCCATTATTCTCCGCCGAAAATTGTCTCCACACATGTTCATAGTCTGGAGGTTTGATAGCATTATAAATTTTTCTGAAGAAAGACATCAAAGGATGAGTGTTTGTTCTAAATATAAATAATATTCCATCAACCATAATCCTTCGATACAACTCGCCAAAGGCGAGCCACTCAGGACAAGTCCATCATCCATCAGCCATCAGCCATCAACCATGATCCCTCATCCATGCCCGAAGGGCGCAGCGCTACATTTGATCTGGAGGAATCGGCGCTGGAATCACATTCTTAACCGGAGTGATGCTTTTTAAATACATAAACACCGCATGAATATCCTCGTCTTTCATGTGCATGTAATTTACCCATGGCATCGGAGGTAACATCATACGCGATTTATCCAAACCTTTGTATTTTCCCTGAGTAAGTGCTTTTTTAAATTGCTCTTCTGTCCATGTTCCAAGTCCAGTAACATCTGGAGTCAAATTAGCAGCAAACGATACTCCCCATGGACCCGCAGCAGCTGCAAGGTCTGGACTGAACATAGCGAAACCTTGTTTAATTAATGGATCAGTAAACTTCGGAATTGGACGGTCACTTGGATAGCCAGACAACATTAATTCTGGGATGATTTCCGGACCGTTTGCTCCCATTCTTTTTGGCGAGTGACAGTCGTTGCAACCCATAATGCCCACTAGGTATTCTCCTTTTTTTACAACATCTTCTGCGCTTGCAGTGTCCGCTGTTTGATTATCTGCTTTATGCTCGCCACTATTGGAGCAAGAAGAATTAATTAGAAGGAAGCCTCCAATAGTAAAGGCAATAGATAGAGAGTAGATTTTTTTCATTGTTCAATTTTCTCGTGCAATATAATAAGCGTCGAGTTAATTCGAGATGAAAAATGAAAAGAATATAGTGGTTATTTAATATTGCCTTTATTGCTTAACTATTATCTCAGTAAATGTACTGTCGCCTTGCTGAACGGTCAATAAATACAAGCCTGCTGGATATGGTGACAGATCAATTGTAGTATTTGAGGTGTTTAATACAACAACACCCAATTGATTTCGTAAAGTGATTTTTGTGCTGCTGGAATTGGGAAGATCAACTTTAATAAAGTCATGAGTAGGATTTGGGAAAATGTGAATGCCTTTTTGATTGTTTTCGCCAATCCAAACATCATTCTCACACGCTACGTAATTAATGGATTCATCCCATAAGTCGCACTCTGCTGTGCGCAAACCACATTGTGTTCCATCAGGGGTTTCTTTTATTTCCAAATAACAATCGGTGTCTGCATTGTACTCCGGCCATTCCACTAAGTCAGTTCCATTTGGATCTCCTGTAGCAGCAAAATTGCTCCAGTATTCCAACATGCTTGTCTGCACCGCGTCATCCGCATCACTAAAGAATGGTCCGCTTCCTAATGTTGCATTTTCCCATGTATTAAATACATAAAATAATTCCATTCCATGATAACTACCCAATGCTTCTAGAGCGGCGATAGAATGTTTGTGAGTGAAGAAATAGCGGTAAACAGGTGCTTCTTGATTTGCGCTAACGCATTGCGCAGTTCTTCGTGTTGTAACAGTAAACTGCGCATCACTTAGAATGCCTATGTAAGAAATGCGAGCTCCCTCATTCGTGTTTCCTGGAGGATAGAGTAGGAGAGCCTCGTCTTGTAGATTAGCTGGAACATATAGATTAATCAGGGCATTCACCATTTGCGGCGTTACGGTAGCAGGCGCCGATAAACTCATTTCTTCAGAATTTGAACCAATCATCAATGGCACTTGATTGAATGTGCCATTTTGAAAGTTTTGATAAGGGAAATTGGTAAATGTTACATTATCCATAACAGCAGCCCACTGCATTCCAACAGCACCTCCACTCAATGGAGGCTCTTCATATTTCACCAAAGAATCTGATGGAAGTGAACGCATATACAAGATCTGATCATCGACTGAGCTTGCATTCGAATATTGATTTACATATTCAATTCCGCGCGCTTCGCCGTTGGCATAAGTATCAATAACAGGCGTGGCGCTTTGAATGCACGCACGATGAAATAGTCCCGCAGCCAAAGGTGAATTCATAAGATTGCCGACGTTTACTCCGCCCGCGCTTTCTCCAAAAATCATCACACGATTTGGATCTCCTCCAAATGCTGCAATATTGTTTTGTATCCACTGCAATGCTAATATTTGATCGAGCACAGCGTAGTTGCCTGAAAGACCATTTGAATTTTCATTTTCTAATCCGGGATGAACAAGGAATCCAAGAGGGCCAAGTCTGTATTGAATTGTGACAACAACATTGTTTCCTCTCGCCGCCAAATTTTTTCCTTCAAACATAAGCGCCCCACCATTCACCTGACTTGCACTTCCTTGTTGATTTCCTCCACCATGAATGAAGACCATCACAGGCAAATTGCTTGTATTTAATTCTGGTGTCCAAATATTGAGAAACAAACAACTTTCATCACCAACAATTACACCTTCACCACCACCTTGATCGAATTGTTTTTGTGGACACACTGGAGCGAATTCAGTTGTGTTTAACACACCATCCCAAGGACCAGGATTAATAGGAGCCTTCCAACGCAGATCACCTATTGGCTGTGTAGCATAAGGTATCCCCAAGAACTCATACACACTACCATTCACACTTCCTTGCACATCGCCAAATTCAGTAGTAGCAATCTGCGAGCTAGCGGTGATCGTGAGCAGGAGAAGGAGGCTAAGGGCGAGGGGTTTCATTGCAAAGTTTGAAGTTTGAAGTTTGAAGTTTGAAGTTTGAAGTTTGAAGTTTGAAGTTTGAAGTTTGAAGTTTGAAGTTTGAAGTT
>JBJOKO010000072.1:0-10283 GCA_046046035.1 Bacteroidota bacterium
GTAATGCAGATTAGAAAATGTTGAATTGTGAAAGAAAAAGTCATTCATTTTCGAAGCTTCAACATCTAAACTATCTCCAATACGAATAGTTCCATTTACAAAAAACTGATCTGTATTCAGGTGGCCGGCATTAATTGACTCAGCATATTTTCCAGCGTAAACCGACAATTCTGCTCTAGCACTATCATCCAAAAAAGGTTTGCCTTGGTAATCTTTGCACAAGTATGCAAATGTTCTATTGTTATAGTCAGCATCCTTATAATCCTCGCCTGTAGCGGGAATCATGAATACATGAACCACATTCATTCTTTTCTTTTTTAAGAACTTCTCAATGCCTTTTTCAGTTCCGCACAAGTTGCGTATTGATTTTTAGATTCATCAGTTGTTTCACCAAGAAAAAAGAAATTATCCAAAATAACACGCGGTCTTTCGTATCGACGAATTCCAAGAGGCTTTAAGAGAGCAGGACTGGGTTGAGAATTCAAGCGATTTGCCTTATTCTTGATTTCGTGTTTCTTTTCACTAACACTCTGATATGACAAATCAGTTCTCGAAAATTTTTGTTTCGACGGATTACTAGAATAATCTTCTCTCACTATTCCAATATTCGCAAGAAGCTTTCCGCGCGAAGCCTTATATACATCATAAAACGTCAAAACGCTATCTTCAAACGCCGCCCGATTCGTTGTCATCGGTTTATAAAAATGCAGGATAACATGCAAATCCCGATCCTTCCCCACCGCAGAAACAGCAGACAACGCAAGCAAGAGAGCAATCAAAATAATTCTATTCATTGGAAGTAGGTAGTAGGTAATAAGTAGTAGGTAGTAGGTAGTAGGTAGTAGGTAGTAAGTAAAAGGTAAGAGGGGGGTGAAATCCGGAATTTGGAATCCGAAATCCGAAATCCTAACGCAGCGTGAACTTGATTGGAACTCGGTAGCGGTATCTTACTGTTTTACCGTTCATTTGGGCGGGGCGGAAGAATCCAAGGTTATTCACGGCTAGTACCGCGGCTCTTTCTAGACCTGGACCTTTTTCTACACCTTTTTCTACTTCAACATAAGAGACACTGCCATCCCATTCTACTACAAAGGAAACAATCACAGTTCCCGAAATATGCGCATCTCTCTCTGCTGCCGGATATTCAATAGTACTATATAAATCTTTGTAAATATTATCGAGCCCACCGATGTAAACAGGTTCTTCTGAAACAAATAGAGCTTCGTCAGACCTATCGGCCTTAGAATACGGAGGAGGAGGAGGAATTGATGCATCAGTCTCACCCGTTTTCGGTTGAGGAGTACTGGTATTTTTAGGTTTAGGTAAATGCTTCTTGGGATTCTCATTAGTATCTGCTTCAAGTTTACCCAAAGTTTCCAGCTCGCCAAGAGAAACAATCTTTCCTTCACTATTAAGTCCAACTTTCTTTTTCACTAAACTAAACTCATACTTCTTTGATGATGGTCTGTAGCATTCTACTTCTGTCCAAAAAGAGAAATAAAGCACATTGGATTCAAAACCGATAAACTCAATTGTCTTCTTCTTGTAGATATAATGCAGTTTTGAATAAGTTGAATTTTGAAAATAAAATTCATTCAATTTCGAGGACTGAACATCCAAGCTATCTCCAATTCGAACAGTACCATTCGCAAAATATTGATCTGTATTTAGCTTGCCTGCATTGATCGAGTTCGCCAAGCCTTCCGCGAAAGTGGACAATTGCGTTTTATCTGAAATATCCAAGAAAGGCTTGTTGGTATTGTCAACGCTGACAAAAGCAAAGGTCCTTTCAGCGTATTTACGGTCCTTATAATTTTCATCTACAGATGATACGAAGTGGATATGAACTTCTTCAATTACATTTGAACTCAGTAATTTTTGAAGTGCCACTTTCATTTCTTGACAAGAAGCATACTGATTCTTAGATGGTACAGTCTTGTTTCCTAGGAATAGTGAATTTGATAAAATGCTACTCGGACGCTCGTATTTGCGAATTCCGTAAGGCATTAATAAAATACTGCTCGGTTGAGACTTCGATCTATTATCCGAATTTTTAATCTCCTTCACCTCATCGCGAAAACTAAGATTTCCTGTCTCTGATTTTACAAATTTCTGTTTGTAAGCTTGACTAGAATAATCCTCCCTCACAATTCCAATGTTAGGAATAATCTGATCTTTCGCAGAGGTATACACATCATAAAATGTCATCACACTATCTTCAAAGGCCGCGCGATTAGAACTCAAAGGCCCATAAAAATGCAAAACAATATTCACATAACGATCCTGCCCCACCGCTGAAAAAGCAGACAGCACAAGGAAAAGAGCGGAAACAATAGTTTTAGTCATTAGTAATAAATAGTTGGTAATAGGTAGTAGGTAGTAGGTAAATAAAAAATCAAAAATAATAAATAAAAAATAATTAATCCCTTTCCCACGGGAACTCAGATCGACCGAAGTGACCGTAGCTTGCTGTGGGTTCGTAGATGGGGCGTTTTAAATCGAGTGTTTTGATTATTCCATTTGGTGTTAAATCAAAATTCTGCTCTATATATTTTCGGATAGATTCCGTGGTCGCAGCATCGCGATCCGTCTCTACATAAATACTCTGTGGTTCCGCGACACCTATGGCATACGACAATTGAATCTTGCACCAATCGGCCTTTCCGGAAGACACTACTTGTTTTGCAACGTAACGCGCAGCATACGCGGCACTGCGATCAACTTTGCTCGGATCCTTTCCGGAGAATGCTCCTCCTCCATGCTCACACCTTCCGCCGTAAGTGTCCACAATTATCTTTCTTCCCGTTAATCCAGTATCACCATGCGGACCACCAATTAAAAAGCTACCTGAAGGATTCACTAATGTGACAGGAACCAAACCATTATTGAAAGAAGAAACAATTGGCAAGACGATTAAATCAATTAATGCATCGCGAATTTCAGCTTGCGAAACTGTTTCATCATGTTGAGTACTAATGATCACTCTATCGATTCCGACAGGCTTGCCGTTTTCATAGCGAACTGTAACTTGAGACTTCGCATCTGGTCGCAACCATGGTAGAATAGATTCGTGTCGTAGTCGAGCTAATTCTTTTACAATGCGATGTGACAATGCTATTGGAAGTGGCAAATATTCTGGTGTTTCATTGGTAGCATAACCAAACATGATTCCCTGATCTCCAGCACCGCCATCAACAACTCCAGCGAATATTTCCTGACTTTGTTGATGCAGTAAATTCTCGAATTCCGCGGTGTGCCAATCGAATCCAACGTCTGGATTATTATATCCAATTCTATCCAAAACTTTTTTTGCTATTGAAACAGGATCAACTTGTGCATTGGAACGCACTTCACCGGCAATGATGCATTTGCCTGTTGTAATCAATACTTCACAAGCCACTTTGGATTCTGAATCTTGTGATAAATAAGCGTCTAGAATAGCGTCGGAAATTTGATCCGCTACTTTGTCTGGGTGTCCTTCCGACACCGATTCTGATGTGAATTGATAACTCATTTTGCTATGTGTATTTGAAAATTATTTCTTGATTTCTACTTATACATCGAGCATGCTTAGAATTTGCCCTTGCACTCCAATCAAGGTTGCAGGCACTGGTATTTTAGACGAACGTTGTTCACTATTACATTCAAAATAGACACAATCATTTTCGCCAAATACCAAACACAGACGCACCTCATGTTTAAACCGCAAAGACATCTTTCGTCGAAGCTTTCGTGTTAGCTTGATTAGCGCATCTTGTAAGGGCTTGTTTTCGAGAATGGGATTAGACAGAACATCCAAGTGATCCCAAATTAAATTAACACCAGGATGAGATTGATCCTCATTTCTTTCTTTGAAATGAATAGGGATCAACATCATCACGAAGGTTGGTGTTTTGAAAATGATGTGCGGAAAATTGTGACGTACAACATCATTTTGGAAATCGATATTAATCGGTTCCAACGGCTGTTTCCCTCCTAGGGAATTTGATTCTGCTTTTTGCATTACATTTTATTTTGGTTGATAAACCCGAATCAATTTTCCCACCGTGGTGTGTTGCACTCGGTTGGTAGGTAGCCTCGAAAGACTCCACTCTGAATTCGTGCCGCAAACGTATAACGATTTTTCTTTTGCAGCAAATATTTTTTTTGGGCTTTTGGCTGTCGGCCGTTGGCTATTAGCTATTGGCTGTTGGCTATTGGCTATTAGCTATTGGCTATTGGCTGTTGGCAGTCACCAGTCGTCAGTTGTCAGTTGTCAGTTAAACCTTGGTTAGGGTATTGAGTCAATTTATTGTAAAGGGAAAGTTAACCACCTTTGCTAAAACCAAAACGCTCGATTTATTTTGATGAAACCAAGAACCTTAAACCTCGGCTCTATCGCATTTGTGCTATTGGGTCTTTCGCTGCCTATCGCCTCTACAGCGCAGTATTCGGAACTTACCAATTCGAATCAAACTATCACACCACTCGATCTTAGTAATGCGAATACCATTACTTTCTCTTCTGGTTTAATTAAAGTCAACAGCACCGATTGTCAAAACCAATATTTCGGTTTGGCTGTCACGGAGGTCATCAATTTTGATGTGGTGGCAAGCGTAGAGAATTTGAATAAGCCCTCTGCCCTTGCAGAAGCTTTTCCAAATCCAGCAGAAAATGAATTTGTTCTTACCGTTGACGCCACTCAGGTCAACCAACAAGCAACCATTTGGTCTGCTTCTGGAGTTTGCGTAAAACAATGGAATGTAACTAGCAAAGTATCTTCCGTAAATATCGAGGAACTAGCCGCTGGAATGTACATCGTGAGAATCGGTAATTCAAACTTTAAACTGATCAAACGATGAAAAAATCACTCGCACTCCTCGCATTGCTATCGATCAGTTTTTGTTCTATAGCTCAAGACATCATTCGCTTCCACCAAAACGGAAACATGAGTGTCTATAATCTTTTTGAAAATGACTCTATCTATTTCGATGAGAGTCATACCAACATGTTCTTTGATAACAATGGTACAATCAATTCATTCATCACAGCGGATGTCGATTCTATAACATTCTTGCACGATGCACTCACAAGCATATTCATCAACTACAATGGTGATGCTGTAGAGGTGACAAATCCTCTAGAAGGACAAGGGGTTGCAGTAAGTGTTTCTGGTGGATTTGTAACTGTTACTTCAACATCACTTTTGAGCAATCTCAATTTCATTCTTAGTGGCAGCACAACGAATGGAGGTTTCAAAATCTATTCAGACAATCCGTATAATTTGCTTTTGAATAACGTATCACTTCTCAATCCTGTCGGTCCTGCAATCAACAGTCAATCGGAAAGACAAGTGAATATCGTTCTTGTAGAAGGCACATCGAATTCACTTACTGATGGTTCTACTTATGCTACAGCTCCCGTAACAGGCGGCACTCAAGAAGATCAAAAAGCTACACTATTCGCTGAAGGTGATATTGATATCATGGGGGGTGGTTACCTCACCGTGCATGGCTTTGGAAGCGATGCGCATGCCATTGCAAGCGATAGCGATCTTGAAATCAAGCATGGCAACGTGAACGTTGTTGGGGCTGTAAAAGACGGTATTCACGCTTCTGATCATCTAGATATTAAAGGTGGCATTACAAACGTTGTTGCATCCGACGATGGAGTGAGCGCAGGCGGAATCTTTGAAATAGAGTGTGGCCAATTACTCATCACTTCTTCTGTGACCGATACAAAAGCGTTGACTAGCGATACGCTTATTGTCATTAGCGGTGGTTTCCTAACTGTGATCAATTCTGGAACACAATCAAAAGGTGTTAGCTCGTCTGGAGATATTCAAATCACTGGAGGATCTACTACAATTTCGGATTCAGGCGCAGCAGTACTCGTGGCTCTAGGCAGCGGCATGGATGCTAAGCACAGCGCATGTTTGACTGCTGATGGAGACATCGAAATTTCAGGAGGTCAGACTATTATTCAAGCAACAGGTGTGGGTGGAAGAGCCATCAAAACCGATTTGAATTTTGAAATGACTGGTGGAACAATTTCAGCATCCTGCTCTGGCAATGGCGCAACATACAACAATAGTACTGGAACTTTAGATGCTTATCACAGCACATGTCTTCGCACTAATGGCGATGTAAATATTGTTGGTGGAAACTTTACAGCTGGTGCTTCTGGTAGCGGCGGAAAAGGCATCGAAAGCGATGGTGATATTACTATTGGCAACGGCACTTCTAATCCTGTTGTCTCCGTCACAACTACAGGCACAAACATTACCATTACAGCAGGCGGCGGCGGCGGTCCTGGCGGCGGAAGCAGCGGAAACTACGATGAAGCGAAAGCAATCAAAACAGATTTGATCTTCACAATGAATAGTGGTGCGCTCAGCATCGACTCAAACGATGATGGTGTAAAAGCACTCGGAGGTTTTGTTTTGAATAATGGTGAAATAGTTATCTCCGATTCTAAAGAAGGCGTTGAAGCTCCTTTCATTACAATCAATAACGGAACAATTCACGTCAACTCAACAGACGATAGTTTGAACGGCACTCATGGCACAGGCGGCGAGAGCGACGATGGAAGTCTTGTACTTATCAATGACGGTTACGTTCACCTCAGCGGTTCAGCAGGCGACCCAATGGATAGCAATGGTGACGTTACAATCAATGGAGGTTTGATTCTCGTTCATGGTCCACAATCATCTCCAGAAGTGGGAATGGATTATAATGGAACAGGCCTGGTGAATGGCGGAATAGTGATTATCTCCGGCACCAATTCTAACATGACGCAAGGTTTCAACACCACATCAACTCAGCGTTCATTAATCATGAAATCGACTACGAGTCTTGCTGCAAACACTATTATACATTTAGAAGATTCGAATGGTAATGAGTTATTTTCATTCAAACCAATTCGTTCTTATTACAGTGTAGTATTTAGTTCGCCGCTACTTACCAATGGAACAACCTACCGTTTATACTCTTCAGGCTCGCATACCGGAACAGTAACAGATGGCTACATCACCGGCGGAGCATACACAGCCGGCACACTAGAACAAACATTCACCATCAGCAGCATGGTCACGAATGTGAGCTACTAGCGCAGCGCCGAAGGCGCAAGTGTGAAGTTTGAAGTTTGAAGTTTGAAGTTTGAAGTTTGAAGTTTGAAGTTTGAAGTTTGAAGTTTGAAGTTTGAAAAAAAAATCAAAAGCCCCGAAAAACAAAGTTTTTTTGGGGCTTTTGATGTAATTAAACACAGAAATTTTAAAAAAAAACTTCATACTCCACCCTCTCTTGACATCTCATACTTCAAACGTCATACTTCAAACTTCAAACGTCATACTTCAAACTTCAAACTTCAAACTTCAAACTTCAAACTTGCCCGAAGGGCCTTCGGCGCTAGGCGATTGGAGCTGCTTTGAATCTGCCCCAGATAACGAAGATTGCTAAGAGTGCTAAAACCACTGTTGTGATAGTTGCTGAAGTTTCTCCTTTGGAAATGTGTATTCCTACTGCAACGATCATTGTGATTGCAATACCTATTGCAGCGATTGGTGTTAGAATAGGTTTGATTTTAAGCAGAGATGGTAGAATCATATCATTGGCTATTAGCTTTAAGCTATAGGCTATAGGCTTTTTTAAATCTCCCCTTTACCCTCTACCCTCTCCCCTATACCCTCTCCCCTTCACACTTCATACTTCAAACTTCATACTTCAAACTTCAAACTTCAAACTTGCGCCTCCGGCGCTGCGCTTTGGCATGGTCTCTGTTAATGAAAACTTAAAATGGATTACCTTTCCATCGAAATTAACCTCAAGTAATTTTTAAAAAACGCTATTATGAAAAAAATTATCCTCACATCACTTGTCGTGTGCACTGCTACTGCATTGACTTTTGTAGCATTCACAACAAAATCAAATGCAGCTGATGACCTTACTACTCCAGCGCCTGCTCCTACTAAATACAAAGTAGTAACTGTTATCGAGTCTATCCTACCAGGCGGTGTTGGTCGCTCTCGTATGATCGAAACTTCAACTGAAGTGGACTACAATGCTTTCACTACTGCGCGCACTGATGGTAAGGACACCAAACAAGGTGATATCGATCGTGGTGATATCAAAATCGATGGTTTCCGCGAAACTAAAATGTTGAACTTCTTCAGCATGGTAGGTATCAACTTCCAAAACATCGCATCTAATGATGCTGTGATCATTTCTAAACTTAATGAAATGGCTAACCAAGGTTATGAACTTGCTTTTGTAACTAGCGGTGTTGAAAGTGATGCCGGTAAAGATGATGGTCAAGGTATCTTCATCACTCGTATGTACTTCAAAGGACAATAATCCGGATATAACCGAATAAAAAAAAGCCGCAGTTTTCACAGCGGCTTTTTTAGTTAGTCTAAAGTTAGAAAATTAAAATAGACTTCTTCAGATAGTCTAGATTATTGTTTTACCATTCTGATTGATTCAATCAATTGACCATTGTTCTTCACATTCACGAAGTACATGCCATTCGGAATTTCAGAAAGTGAAATCGAAACATTCAAGTATGAATCAACATTCATAGAATTGTTTGAGTAAACAACTCTACCTGTTACGTCAAGAACTTCAATCGAAATTTCAGCATTTGCAACAACATCACCTGACAAGATAAACTCACCATTCGATGGGTTTGGACTTACTGTGAATGTGCTGTTCATCTCTAATTCATTATTCACAACGAAAGCAGAAGGAGCTGATTGAACAGTTACGCTTTTCGATTTGATAAAGCTGTTTCCACATGCATTGCTTGCCATTACCAATATATCACCAGAAGCACTACCAAACAATACAGAGATTGATGATGTGCCTTGTCCTGAAACAATTGATGCACCACTTGGAACATACCAAGTGTAACTTGTAGCACCAGCAACTTGAGCAACAGTATACGTTTGTGTTGAACCAGAAGCAACAGATGATGCACCATTGATAGCAGTGATCTCAGCAGGATTAGCATACAACACGATGCTTCTTGGAACGCTTGTTCCGCAGCCATTTGTAGCAGTTACCAAGATTACACCAGAAGTAAAGTTACTTCCAAAATCAACCAATACTTCATTAGTACCTTGACCATCGATGATGTCCATATCACCAACAACTACAGTCCAGTTGTAAGTAATTCCAGCAACGTTTGTAACCGAGTAAACTCCTGTATTCTGACAGTTACCATACTTCGCACCTGCGATTGCAGAAGGTTTAGCAATGATATTTTTGAATACTGGTTTAGTCTTAGTAACACTGTTACCACAACCATTTGAAGCAACTACAGAAATAGAACTAGAACTTACGAAACCTTCGTTGAATGCTACAGTCACTACGTTTGTTCCTTGTCCATCAACGATTGTAGAACCTACTGGTGCTGTCCAAGTGTAAGTTGATGCACCTGCAACAGAACCTACTGTGTAAGTTACAACATCACCAGAACAAACGTGATTGATACCAGTGATAAGCGTGTTAAGTACTGGAGCGAGTTTCTTAATCTTAAACAATTTGAAACCGCTTGTTCCGCAAGAGTTTGTAGCTTTCACTTTCAAGTTTGAAGTTGAAAACGCAGAAGAGAAAGAAACTAGAATTTCACTTGTTCCTTGTCCGCTCAAAATAGTCATACCATTTGGTGCAGTCCAAGTATAAGTTTCGCCAGCAACTTCATCAACACTGTATGTTGTTGTTGTCGCCTCTGCGATATAATCACAAGCATAACCATCACCATATACTACAGCAGGAGCTGAAGCAGATGTAGTGTTAATAGTAAGATTCAATGTTTCAGTAAATACACAACCTTCTTCGTTTGTTGAAAGGTGAGTGTAAGTTCCGCTCTCCGTGTAGGTCACGTCATACCAAGTATAAGAATCGCAAGCGAATTCAGTATACGTAGCATAAGTTGCGCAATATGCATCGCGAGAATCAGGATTGTAGAAAGAAAGAATTTGACCACCTTCTACCAATTCGCCACCAAGTGAATAGTGAGCTTGATCTACCAACAAGAATTGACCAGCACCAAGGATGTCTTGAACATCAATGATTCCAGAAGCCTCTTCATCTTGTGTAAGGAAGTTTGGAGCACCTGCAATGAAACGTGCTGGGTCGTGTTGAGCAACCAATTTCAATTCATCATTGTTGGTGTTGTACTGCCAGATTTTACCAAGGTGTGCTTGGTTTCCTACGTCTTCTTGTAGAAGCGCAAGTCCATTCGCATCGATACACATGTTATCAATCATCTTAGGACCTTCAGTACCATCAAGAACTGCAGTGATT
>JBJOKO010000073.1:0-10277 GCA_046046035.1 Bacteroidota bacterium
ACCACACCAGTTGTTGAATGTACCATTCACCTCTGGCGTTGTGTAAGTATCAGTTACACCGTTCATGTCTACACGGAATGTAACATCGTATGTAGGAACAACTGCATTACAAGCAATGCAAGAAGCCCAACAAACTGCATCAAGAGTTACATCAGCATCTACAGTAAGAGCACGATTTGTAAAACCATCAGCAGAAACAGTGCAAAGACTTCCTGATGTAAGTTCTTCTTGAATAGTCCAAGAGTCAGCAGCGAATTTGTATTCATAGCTACCCTCTTCAAGTGTAACAGTTAGTTCCCAAATATTATCGCCATCAACGTCAGACATTGGAGCGCAACCGCCGCACCAGTTGTTGAATGTACCGTTCACCTCTGGAGTTGTGAAAGCTTCCGTTACGTTGTTCATGTCTACACGGAAAGTCACATCGTATGATGGAACAACCACATTGCAAGCGTTGCAAGAACCCCAACAAACAGCGTCAAGTGTAGTTTCAGCATCAACAGTCAATGAACGATTCACGAATGGAGCACCATTTATTGTACACGGTGCACCTTCAGTAAGCGATTCTTGAATTGTCCAAGAATCAGCAGCGAATTTGTATTCGTAGTTACCCTCAAGCAAGTTGATTGTAATTTCCCAAATACCATCACCGTCTGCGTCAGACATCGGAGCACAGCCACCACACCAGTTGTTGAATGTACCATTCACTTCTGGAGTTGTGTATGTCTCAGTAACGTTGTTCATGTCAACACGGAATGTTACATCATAAGATGATGGAGCAATACCACATGAAAGACAAGCACCCCAACAAACTGCATCCAAAGTCACATCACCACTTACAGTAATCAAACGATTCGTAAATGAGCCAGTTGTCAATGTGCAGCTGCTACCAGGAGTAAGGTTTTCTTGGATGTTCCAAGAATCTGCAGCGAACTTATATTCATAAGTACCTGCAGCAAGATCAATTGTGATTTCCCAAATATTGTCGCCATTTGCATCTGACATAGGAGCGCATCCGCCACACCAACCGTTCATTGTGCCATTGACTTCAGGAGTTGTGAAACCCTGTGTTACATTATTCATGTCAACTTGGAAGGTGACATTGAAAGAGTAACCGATAATCTGCGTCAATAGAAACGCAGACATGAGTATAATTCTTTTCATTTATAAAATTTGATTTGGTTATTCGAAGCTAATATAGGACTAATTGTATAAAGTACAAAAAGCCGAAGTCCACGTTTTTTTATAGATTTGTAAAAAAGTGAACCATGACATTGTCTTCTAAAGCCTTCAAGTCGAGAATTCTCCAAGAGGATCTGTATTCTATTCCAATCGACGAATTTTTCAAAACCGCATTTTCTGTTGACTGTGTTATTTTTGGATACCACGATGGTGAGATGAAAATCCTTCTTATTCAAAGAGGTACCGAGCCATTCGAGAATTTTTGGGCTCTTCCAGGTGATCTAGTTTATCCATATGAGGATCTAGATTCAGCTGCTTCACGTGTCTTGAAAGATCTTACTTCTTTGAGTGAAATTCCAATCAGACAAGTTCACACTTTTGGTAAAGTAGACCGTCACCCATTAGGTCGTGTTATCACCGTGGCTTACCTCGCTTTGGTGGAGACTACAGAATTGAAACCGCTGCCATCGTCTTGGGCGAAACAAACCAAATGGCACTCTCTCAAAAAGATACCTAAACTGGCCTTCGATCACCGCGATATTTTGGATGAATCATTAGAAGAACTCAAAATGATGGTGTCTTCAGAGCCTGTATGGAGTAAAGTTCTTCCTGAGAAGTTCACTCTTTCTCAATTACAACGCTTTTACGAAACAGTTCTTCAGAAGAAATTCGACAAAGGAAATTTCAGAAAGAAAATCAAAGAGATGAAATTCCTTCAACGTTTAGATGAGGTGCAAAGCAATGTATCACACCGCCCAAGCGCCCTCTATACTATCGATATGAAAAAATACAACGATCAAATAGAGGAAGGATTCGAATTGGAATTCTAGATAGTTTGATAGTTTGATAGTTTGGTAGTTTGGTAGTTTGGTAGTTTCGAGTTCGAGTACGAAAGTACGTTCTCGAACTTCGTACTCATTACTTCGTACTTCATTCTTCGTACTTTTTTACTTTGATTTTTCTCGGTAGGAGAGGGGGCTGTAGCCTGTTGTTGTTTTGAAAAAATTCGAAAAATTACTGGGGTCGTCAAAGCCTAATGTCATTGCGATTTCCTTAATGGGCTTTTCTGTATAGAATAAAAGTCGCTTTGCCTCTCCTATGATTTCATCTTGAATAATCTTTAGCGGAGTTTTCCCAGAGTTGTTTTTGCAAATAGAAATGAGATGCTTGGTTGAAACATGCAGCTCTTTCGCGTAGTCTTCCACCTTAGGGCGTGAGCGAAAATTACGTTTTACTAATTGTGTGAAATCTAAAAATAGCTGAGGCTTCTTTGTGTCAGAGTAACTGTTTAATTGATCCTTGTTAGAACGAATTAGTAAGAGGACCAATGATTGAAAAAACGATCGCAAAATTGCAGTTGATTCGGACCTGTTTTGAGCGCATTCTTCTTTGATCAAATTGTAAAATAATTTGATTTGCTTTAGAAGCTCCTCAGAAATTGACATGCACGGATGTCCCGATGAAAAAGGCAATTCCAATATCAGATTATCTTCAATAAAGCCCTTTTCGAATTGCAGACTAAATCCAGTGCAATGCGGATTGCGGATGAGTAGATGCACATTGTCTGGTGCAATGAAATGGGCTGCAGTATTGTCCACATTGTAGGTTACAAAATCAATGTCGTGCTGTGCCTCACCAGAAGTGAAGATCATGATTTCATAAAAATTATGTCGATGTGCCTGCAGATGATTATAGCCATCGATGGAGCTTTTTCCCCAATCTTCAAAAGAAAATTCAGTCGGCTTTCCCGAAGTATCTTTCAACTGATATTGCGAAATAGCTTTCATTTTATGAATAACAAGAAAATCCCAAACTTAGTTGCTTATCTGATAAGCAATACATGTCCGGTTTCTTCAAATATTTCAGTGCCAATATTGGCTTTCATCCTGTAAATGTAGATTCCATCTGGCAAATAATGATTGCCATTGATATCATTTCCTATCCATCGCGTTTTAATATCATTCGATTCGAATACAACTTGTCCCCATCGGTTGAATACTTGAAAAATGAAAGAATCTGTTTCAGGACCTATCACATAAAATTGATCATTGTTTCCATCCTCATTGGGTGTAAAAGTATTGGGAATGTAAAAGTGATAATCAATTATTTCGATAAGTGTAGAATCAGGGTCGCCAATTGGATCTGCAATACTATCCGTAGGTTCGGGGTCTTCAGATTCTGTTGTGTCCTCCTCACATGGAACAACGACAATTGTTTCTTCTTGTTCGCATACACCAATGGTGCGGACTAGTGAAAAGGTGCCCGCTGTAGAAACCGAAATAGACGAGGTGGTTGCTCCTGTATTCCATAGATAATTCGCACCACTTGCAAAAGCATCAAGTAAAAATGGGCCATCACATAGATCTTGACTCAAGAGATTTAATGATGGCATTGGAATAACAGAAACATCATCAATGTACATGTAGGGCCAAGGCTGCGTTCCGGCATTTTCAAAACCGCTGAGTACAATAATATTTTCTCCGCCAGTCGCAGTGTAAGTCCCACTTATTAAGGTCCATGTTGTAGGGTCGAAGTTAATTGGACCCTGCACGTGAGCGTCTAGCCCAAGCTCAAAAGGACTGTTAGTGATTGCATTTTCACTAAAGTAAACTCCAAGACTTGGAGCCACTTCAGGAGATGATGATGACACTGACGCGTAAAAGGAAACGCAATAGGTAGTCCCAGCGGACAGTGGCTGTATTAATGATGCTTGAATGTATTCTGGATTTCCGGAAGTACATTCAATATTGAGGTATTGGTTGCCATCGTGTGCATCGATTGTAGATGGCGGAAAGAAGACCGCTCCTTCATACCCGATGTCTGGTGTATTGGCGAAATCGAGATTTAAAAATTCAGACCAGGCGAGTGAGCATATCACATCTGGATTGGGGAAATCCTCACAGCCATTCATGATTTCAAAACTCGGATTAGGAACAAGATTCTGTCCTCTTGAAGAAAGAATAGCAAACAGACACAGCATCAGCAATGATGCATTATGTGGTAATAGTTTTTTATTCATAACCTGAAGATTTCGATGAGACTCAAAGCTAGGCTCAAATAAACCACGAGGAAATAGCAATAGTTCGCACGTGCATGTGAAATATTTACCTAAGAAAAAAGGTCCCGTCACGTGTTTAATCACGGGACGGAACCTTTTTATATGGTTGATGTCTTATGGTTGACTGTTGATGTGAGAGGCGTACTTCGTACTCAAAACTCCCTCACTATCAAACTACCAAACTAGCACACTACCAAACTATCTAACTACCAAGCGTGTTGAGAGAATCTCAGAGCCGTTAGTTAGGTTAATCATGTAGATGCCTGCATTCAATTTAGTGGTTGGAACAATCATGGTGTTGATTCCATTTTCAGAAATCAATTGACCGTTCATTACTTCTTTTCCTTGAATGTCAAGAATGCTCATTTCCCAAAGACCTTCTGCAATGCCAGAAACATTCAGGTTGAATACTTCACCATTGTTTGGATTTGGATAAACAGCAAATTCTGTGTTTGATGCACCTGCTACAAATGTGCGAGTTGCCATTGCTTCAGTATTGTTTTCGGTTGTCATGCCACCACTTGAGATCATTTGAATATATAATTCAGATGACATGTCGTAAGAGCCATTTCCGTAAGCAAATACTGGTTGTACATGAACTCTGTAACGCTTTCCATAAGTTAAACCAGGAATGTTAGTTGAATTCAATTGCATATAACGACTGCTAGATCCTGAATTGTAAATAATTGGTAATTCAGAAGCAATTGGCTCATTTGTTTCTGGATCAACAGAAATGAACATCCAATTGTAACTAGCTACAGCGCACAAATAAACATTTGTAGAGATGTACCAGTTTGGTTTACGCGTGTTGTTTCCAATACCGCTACTAGCGTATGAGCTTGCAAGATTTATTGCTGGATGAGGAGCAATGTTGATAGTGCAAGTGCTAGATTGTGGAGTTGCTGTGTACACCTCAGTGTTTCCAGCAGCATCACTCAAAGTATAAATAGCTGAAACTTGAACTGTATAGCTTTCACCATATTGAAGTCCTCCGATTTCAGTGTTTCCAACTGAAGGAACAAATGATGCAAGTGGCATATAACTTCCACTTGTAGAAGAGAAAGTATATGTGTTTGATGGATCAGAAACGCTTGTGAAAATAGCAGAGTACTTGCTTGTTCCGCACCATCTAGCTTTGAATGAGCTACACAATGTGTTGAAAGTCGAACCATTGTCGCAAGTTGAAGAGTTTAGTGCTTGAATACATACAGTGTATGAACCAGCTACTCCTCCTGCATTGCGCACTGCAACCCAGTATTGAGCACCCACTGTTAGATCGTCAGTAATAAACACTTCATTACCATTAGCAGATGAAGCATCTTCAACGCTACCAACTGTGTTACCAGCGTTGTCTTCAACTTCAATTGCAGTGTTGGTTGCAGTATTTCCTACAACAGTAATGCGAGCTGCATTGCTGCTAGCTGTGAAGCGATACCATAGGTCAGCACCTTCGCCAACTACATCTTCTGTAGCAGCAGCTAGGTTACCAGAAATATTTAGGCAAGTAGGATAAGAAACTGCATTAACAACACTTGCAGAAGCGCGATCGTTGTTAGATGCATAGCAACCATCATTTACAATTCCATCACAGTCATCATCAATGCTGTTTGAGCAAAGATCTGCTGCTCCAGGACGAATGTTAGCATTGCCATCATTACAGTCAGTATTCAACGCAGAATAGCCAGCACCTGGGTTTGAGCAGAACAATACTTCAGAACCAGCGCCATATCCATCGTTGTCGGCATCTACAAAGTATGCCAATGAAGCGTAAGTACAAGAACCATCATTTACGTTAGCGTTTACATCAAAATTGCAAGCTACGTTATCAGTACAACCAAGATCACATGCAGAGCAGAAACCGTAGCATACAACAGGAAGTGTTACGTTGCCTGTTACTGTTACGAGACGGTTAGTGAAACCAAAGTTTGTTACCGTGCAAGAAGATCCTTCAATCAAACTTTCTTGAATTGCCCATCCGTCAGCAGCGAATTTGTATTCGTATGATCCTGCTTGAAGTGGAATAGTAATTTCCCAAATACCATCAGCGTTAGCATCTGACATTGGAGCACAACCACCACACCATCCGTTGAAAATACCATTAACTTCTGGTGTTGTAAATGCTTGTGGAACGTTGTTCATATCCACTTGGAAAGTCACGTTGTATGAAGGCTCAGAGCATGAACCGCAGCTAGCCCAACAAACTGGAGGAAGCACGGCATCAGCAGATACTACAAGTGAACGGTTAGTGAAACCGAAGTTTGTAACTGTACAAGAGCTACCAGGAGCCAAGTTTTCTTGGATAGCCCAAGAATCTGCAGCGTATTTATATTCATAGGTTCCTGCAGGGAGAGAAATTACAAGTTCCCAAATACCATCAGCATTCGCGTCTGTCATAGGAGCGCAACCGCCGCACCATCCGTTGAATCCACCATTTACTTCTGGAGTTGTGAACGGATCAGTAACGTTGTTCATGTCTACTTGGAAAGTAACATCAAACATTTCTACTGGACAAGCAGAGCAGCTAGCCCAACATACTACTGGAAGAGTAGCATCACCAGTTACAGTTAAAGTACGATTTACGAAAGGAGCAGCATTTACTGTGCATGCATCACCTTCTGTAAGTGTTTCTTGAATTCCCCAAGCGTCAGCAGAGAATTTGTATTCGTATGTTCCTGCTTCAAGTTGAATAGTAACATCCCAAATGCCATCCGCGTTCGCGTCAGACATCGCAGCGCAGTTGCCGCACCATGAGTTGAATTGACCATTAACTTCTGGAGTTGTAAACGGATCAGTAACGTTGTTCATGTCCACTTGGAATGTAACATCGTAAACAGGAGTTGTGCAAATAGAGCAAGAACCATAGCATACAACTGGAAGAGTTGCATCAGCTGTTACAGATAGAGAACGGTTCACAAATGGAGCAGCGTTCACAGTACAAGGATCACCCTCTGTCAATGTTTCAAAGAAATTCCATCCATCAGCAGTGAATTTGTACTCATAGTTACCTTCTTCAAGCACAACAGTGATTTCCCAAATACCATCTGCGTTAGCATCTGTCATTGGAGCACAACCACCGCACCATCCGTTGAATGTACCATTCAAGTTCACAACAGAGAAAGCATCTGTGCTGTTATTCATATCTACTTGGAATGTTACGCTGTGAGTTGGAACAGCAACGCCACATGCAAGACATGCACCGTAACAAACAACAGGAACTACTTCGTCACCACCAACAGTGATTACACGATTGGTGAAACCACCTGTAGTTAAAGTACAAGTTGTACCAGGTGTAAGAGTTTCTTGGATATTCCATCCATCAGCAGAAAATTTGTACTCGTAGGTTCCAGCTACAAGTTGTAGAGTTATTTCCCAAATACCGTCTGCATTTGCATCGGTCATTGGAGAACAAGCTCCGCACCATCCGTTAAATGTACCGTTGATGTTTGGAGTAGTGAATGCATCCGTTACGTTATTCATGTCCACTTGGAAAGTGACATCATACGTAGTTGTGCATCCGCACTGACCCCAGCAAGATACTGGAATCACCATGTCACCAGCTACTGTCAATGTTCTATTTGTAAAACCTGAGTTAGTAACTGTACAAGGAGAACCTGGTACTAAGTTTTCTTGGGTAAGCCAGTTGTCAGCAGCGAACTTATATTCATAAGAACCAGCTGCAATATCAACTGTTACTTCCCAAATGCCGTCGGCATTGGCGTCGGTCATCGGATTGCAAGCTGATCCGCACCAACCATTAAATGATCCATTTACTTCTGGAGTTGTGAAGCCTGACTGCGCATTCATGTCAACCTGGAACGTGACATTGAAAGAATACCCTAGAGAGTAAATCGCGCACATCAAGAACGAGAGAAAAAACTTCTTCATGATTGTGGTTATTTGATTTGGTTAAGGGGACCAATATAGTACTTATTGTAAAAAACACAATAAGTATGTTGTTTTTTTTACAATAAGTCATTTTATTTGGTCTGTGCTGGTGAAAAACACATACTTTTGGTTAAACCACTAACCACGACATGAAGAAATTTCTATTTGTCATTATAGCCCTATTGCCCGTATTTGCTTGGTCTCAAGCAATAAAAGTGGAGGTTCGTCAGAACAATGGGACATGGGAACTCGTTCGCGAAAATCAACCATACTATATTAAAGGAGCAGGCGGTCATACCCAAATGGACAAGCTCGTGGAGCTCGGCGGCAATTGTGTTCGCACTTGGAGCACCGATAATGCACGCGAAATCCTAGATGAAGCCCAATCAAAAGGCCTCACAGTTATGATGGGGCTTTGGGTGCAACATGAACGTCACGGTTTTGATTATAATAATAAAGGTAAAGTTGCAGCCCAGTTGGATGGCTTTAGAAAAGTAGTTTCTGAATTAAAAGACCACCCAGCCTTATTATTATGGGGTGTCGGAAATGAAGTGGATTTGTTTTACACCAATACCGCTGTTTGGTATGCTGTGGAAGATATCGCTAAAATGATTCATGAAGTAGATCCTAATCACCCTACATGTACCGTTACAGCTGGACTAGACGGAGAAGAGGTGAAACTTATTAAAGAGCGCGCTCCAAGCATTGATATCTATGGAATCAATACCTACGGTGATATCGGAAACGTGCCAACCAATATCCGCAAGTTCGGATGGACAGGACCTTATTTAATTACGGAGTGGGGACCAAATGGTCACTGGGAAGTAACAAAAACAAACTGGTCTGCTCCGATAGAACAAAGTAGTTCTGAAAAAGCCGTTTCATATCGTGATCGCTATTCTAAGTATATCGCAAGCGATAAAGAAATGTGCATGGGGTCTTTTGTATTCCTATGGGGACACAAACAAGAAACCACCGCGACATGGTATGGATTATTCTCTGAAACTGGAGAAGCATCAGAAGCATGCGATGAATTGTATAAAGCTTGGAGAGGAACAACTCCAAAAAACAGCGCTTCTCAAATTGATTCATTACTTATTAACGGACAGAATAAATTTTCCAATGTTACTCTTGTCGCTGAGGAAAAATATCCGGCTTCTGTTCTTGCAAAAGATATCGATGGAGATAACCTCGAGATTCAATGGATGATCATTCCTGAAAGTACAGATATCAAAGCGGGTGGTGATGCGGAAGCCGCGCCAATCGCTATGACTGGTCTATTTGTAAAAAGAAAAGGAAGCGATGCAATCTTCCGTGCACCTGCAACTCAAGGTTCGTATCGACTCTTTGTTTTTATCAAAGATGGTCACGGACATTATGCTTATGATAACTTACCTTTTAAAGTTATTGCACGTGATCCAGCAATGGGTCCTGGACGTGGTATTTCGTTCAAACATTTGTCGATGAACGAATAGAAAAAACGACTTATTGTATTTTAGACAAAAAGCCCTATGTTTGATAATCGTTATCCCCTGCATTGATGAAAAGACTTATATATATAACCATCATTTGTATTGCTCTTTTTCATTCCAATGATACTATTGGTCAAGCAGCGGATTCGTCCATTGCTGAGCCTGTAGAGATTGGTTTGTTCCCGAAGCAAGACCCCGGTGGACTTAAGAAAATAAACGTTTCTGGATTCTACCGTTTCCTCGGAAATTACACCCGACAATTAGATCCCTATTTGATCAATCAAACCTCCGGTGAAACTGTTCTCAAAAGAAATATTTTCATTGGAGATGATAGTCAACTTCCGAATCTTAGTTTGAACGTATCGGGAAATGCTTCACCACGTTCTTCATGGGGATTTGACTTGTATGTGTTTCAATTCATGACGGGTGACATCGCCACTTCTACGGGCGATCAAGTAGCAGATTCTCTTCGTCCAAATATTCAATTTCCTCTTACCAGCACACGGCTAGGTAGCAGCATGGGATTGCAACTTGGATTAAATCTCTACGGCTCATTCAATACAAAGTATGGAGACATTTCTGCACGCATCGGTGGTATTCAATGGTATGCGATGTCTGATTTGACAATGGCTTCTTTCAAAGGATACAATCGTTTTATGCTATTCGAAAGAAGTCCGTGG